>JBKKCN010000566.1:0-5871 GCA_046712525.1 Candidatus Rokuibacteriota bacterium | reverse complement strand
TCGGATTCAAGAAAATGCCGCGGCGGAAAAGGCCGAGCAGGAAGGCGCGCGCGCGCCGTCGATCGGCGCCGAGAGTGGAGCGGTAGTCCGTCACCTCACGATCGGTGAAGACGACGGCGGCCAGGGGACCGTCCCCCTGCACCTGAGCCGTCACGCCCGCGTCCGCCAGCACACCGCGCAGCCCGGCGCGCAGCGCTTCGCCCACACCGAAGAGGCGCTCGTACGTTCCCGGGCCTCGGAGCTCGGCAAGCGTGGCCAGTGCCGCCGCCGTCGACACCGGGTTGCCGCCGAGGCTGGAGGCAAACCAGACGTAGTCCGCGGCGCCGAGCCGGTCCTCGCGCACGAGGTCCATGATGTCGCCGCGGCCCACGATGGCGCCCAGCGGGCAGCCGCCGCCCAACGCCTTGCCGAAGGTGGCGAGATGGGGACGCACGCCGTAGTAGGCTTGCGCGCCGCCGTAGGCGAGTCGAAAGCCCGTCACCGTCTCGTCGAAGAGGAGCAGGCTGCCGGTCGCCTCCGTCAGCGCGCGCAGGCCGGCGAGGAATCCGGGCACGGGCGGCGTGCACCGGTGGAGCGGTTCCACGATGATGGCGGCCACCTCGTCTGCGTGCGCCTTGACGATCGCCTCGGTGGCGGCGAGGTCGTTGTAGGGCGCCACGAGCACGTCGGCCACCGCGCCCGCGGCCAGCCCCGCGGAGGTGGGCTCGGCACCGGGGAACGGCACGCGGCCGCTGGGAAAGAGGCTGACGACCCCGATCTCGTTGGCGCCGTGATAGGCGCCCTCGAATTTGAGGATCTTCGGCCGCCCCGTGTACGCACGCGCGAGCCGCACGGCGTAGGCGGCCGCTTCGGTGCCGGAAGCGCAGAAGCGGACGCGCTCGGCGCACGCCACCGCGCGCGTCAGCTCCTCCGCCAGCTCCAGCGCGGGCGTGCTCACATACGCGAAGTTCGAGCCGAGGGTGACCTGGTGGCGCACGGCCTCCACGACCCTCGGATGTGCATGGCCGAGAATCACCGAGCCCCAGCCCATCGTGAAGTCCGTGAACCGGCGTCCCTGCGTATCCCACACGGCGGCGCCTTCACCGCGCGCGAGCACGACGCTCAGCTCGGGCGGCAGGTTGTATTCGCCCAGCGAGCCACCGGGGAAGACGGCCAGTGAGCGGGCGGCGCTCGTCACGGCCACGGAAGCGAGTATGTCTTGACGTTGGTGAAGCTCTTCATCGCCTCCTGCACTCCCTCCTTATATCCCAGCCCGGAATCCTTGATGCCGCCGAAGGGCGACGACTCCAGCCGGTAGCCCGGGACTTCGCGGACGTTGACGGTACCGACCTGCAGCTCGCTCACGAAGCGCGTGATCCAGTCGAGACGGTTCGTGCACACACCGGAGGACAGGCCATAGGACGTGGAGTTCGCGATGTCGATGGCCTCCTCGATGGTGTCGAAGCGAATCACGGGTGACACGGGCCCGAACGTCTCCTGCGCCACCAGCGGCGCGTCCGCCGGCACGTGGTCGAGCATCGTCGGGGAGTACAGCGCACCCCGCCGCTCGTTGCCGTACAGCAGCTTGGCGCCGCGGCCCACGGCGTCGTTGACGGCGGCCTCGAAGCGCATGGCGGCCGCCTCGTCGATCACGGTGCCCATGTCCATCGAGGGATCCATCGGATCCCCGTAGCGCACGGCCCGGGTCCTGTCGAGGAGGCGCTCCACGAAGGCCTCCGCCACGCTCTCCTGCACGAGGATCCGCTTCACCGCGGTACAGCGCTGGCCGGAGTTCTTGTAGGAGCCGCTCGCGGCGAGCGAGGCGGCTTCGTCGAGGTGGGCGTCCTCCATCACGATGAGAGGATCGTTGCCGCCAAGCTCCAGCACGGCGCGGCGGTAGCCCATCTTCGCGGCGATGGACTTGCCCACGGCCACGCCGCCCGTGAACGTGATGAGCTCGCTGTGCTCGTTGGTGATCAGCTCGTCCGCGATCTCGGCGGGATCGCCGGTCACGATGGACAGCATCGCGGGCGGCAGGCCCGCCTCGTAGAGGACGTCGGCGAGCAGGAGCGCCGACAGCGGGGTCTTCTCCGACGGCTTGAGCACCATCGTGTTGTTGGTGGCGATGGACGGCGCCACCTTGTGCGCCACCTGATTCAGCGGATGGTTGAAGGGCGTGATGGCGCTGATGGCGCGCAGCGGCTCGCGCTGCGTGTAGATGCGGCGCTTCTTGCCTTGAGGGCTGATATCACACGAGAAAATCTGGCCGTCGTCGACGAGCGCGGCATTCGCGGCGAACGTCAGCACGTCACAGGCGCGCCCCACCTCGTAGATCGTGTCCTTCTTGCACAGGCCCGACTCCGCGGTGATGAGATCGGAGATCTCGTCCGTGCGCGCGCGCACACGCTCGCTCGCCCGCGTGAGAATGGCGGAGCGCTCGTATCGCGTGAGGCGCGCCGTGAAGTCGCGGGCGGCTGCGAAGGCCCGCCGCACGTCAGCCACGGTGGCCCTGGGCACCGTCCCCACCACCGAGCCGTCCCACGGGTTGCGCACGTCGATGCGCCGCGGGGTGTCCACCCGCTCACCGGCGATGCGCATCGTCTCGTGCCGGACGGGAGCCTTCATACCGCGTTCAAGGCGACGTCGAAGATGTCGAAGTTGCGCAGGCGAGCGGGCGCGGCCACGCGCAGGGGCCGGTTCAGCATGAGCGGCACGCGCTGCTCGGAGATGCCGCCGTGCGAGCGCAGGGGCGCGTCGAGGCCGGAGAGGTCGTGACGGCTCACGCTCGTGCCGAGCACCCGGTGCCGCTCGGAGACGATGACGACGTCGCCCATGCGGTCGGGCGGAAGCTCGAAGCGCGCGCACGCCGCCTCGCGCCCCAGCGACGCCTCGACGCCGGGCAGCGCGCCGAGGAGCGCCGTGATCGCGGACGCATCGACGTCCGCGGGCAGATAGGCGGTGGCGAACGACCCCAGAGCACCGTGGTGCACCACATAGGGATCCGTGATGGGCAGGATGACGCGCGCGCGCCCGGCGCCGATCCAGCCGTCGAGCACATCTTGAAGGTAGATGACGTTGGGCGCTCCCGTGGCGTCGGTCTTGGCGTTCATGCCGTGGTCTGCCGTGAGCGCCACCGTGGCGCCGAGAGCGCCGAGCTTGGCGAGGTAGCCGTCCATCATGCGGTAGAACGCGTTGGCCTCCGGCGTGCCCGGCGCGTGCTTGTGCTGCACGTAGTCCGTCGTCGACAGGTACATGACGTCCGCTCCCACGGATTCCATGAGCTTCACGCCCGCCGCGAAGACGAACTCGCTGAGCGCCGCGCTGTACACGGAGGGCAGCGGCAGCCCCACCAGTCCGAGGACGTCCGCGATGCCGTGCTCGGCCACCGTGGTCTCGTTCGCCTTCTCCGACGAGAAGCAGACGCCCGTCATGCCGTGGCCGAGCATCCGGCGCAGCTTGTCCTTGGCGGTGACCACGGCCATCTTCGCGCCCGCCTCTGAGAGCGCCGCGAGCAGGGTTGGCGCGCGCAGGTACTTGGGGTCGTTCATCATCACTTCCTGGTCCGCGTCGCGGTCGTAGAAGTAGTTGCCGCAGATGCCGTGCACGGCGGGTGACACGCCCGTCACGATGGACAGGTTATTGGGGTTCGTGAAGCTCGGCACCACGCAGTCGGCGATGAGCCACGTGCCCGAGGCCAGCATCTCGGCGAGGAACGGAGCCGCGCCCGCGTCCACCGCGCGCGTGATGTAGTCGGGCTCGCAGCCGTCGACGCACACGACCACGAGCGGCCGGTCGGGCCATCGGTACGTCCTGCCGTTCACCGTCACCGAGCGTCCGTGTCCACTCACCGTGTGCCTCCTTCGCCCGCGGGCGTGCGGGGCGGCCGTGCTGGCGATGTCCCGCCGAGGCTGCTCCCGTCATCGCTTTTAGTCAAATGAAGTGTCGACCTCACGGGCACGCCTGATGCAACGATCCACGGCATGCCGCTGGTGGTGGGTATCGCCAACACGAACGAGGACATCATCGAGCTCCTCCGCATGGTGATGGAGAGGGAGGGCTTCGCGACGGCGGTCATCCATCTGGTGGACATCAAGAACGGCCGGGCCGACTTCAACGATTTCGTCGCGCGGCACGATCCCGCCGCCATCATTTTCGATATTCCACCTCCCTACGACGACAACTGGACTGTCGTGAGCACGCTCCGCCTGTTGCCGGGCATGCGCGGCCGTGGCGTCGTCATCACCACCACGCACAAGGCGCACCTGGAGCGGCTGGTGAGGCCGACGGAGGCCGTGGAGATCGTCGGCAAGCCCAACGACACACAGGAAGTGCTGGACGCGGTCAAGCGCGAGCTACGCCGGGTGGGGCGGCCCGACTTGATGGGAGCGGGGGCCTCGACGGGCCCCCCAAGCCCCCCCATCGCTCGGTAGCGCCGCGGCGGAGCCGCGACGCTCCTCGATACGCCGAGCCGCCCCGATCAACGAGCGGAAAAAATACGGGTCTTCAGCCGCCTCGGCACCCACATCGCCAGAAAGCGCGAGGCGCGCGAGAGCTTGTCGAGCGAGGCCACCGATCCCGGCCAGTACTTGAGCACGAGGGCGCGGTCGACGTGATTCACGATGCCGTCCACGAGCACCGAGACCAGCAGCGCATCGTCGAGGTAGCCGATGAACGGGATGAAGTCGGGTAGGAGGTCAATCGGGCTCACGAGGTAGAGCGCGGCGGCGGCGAGCGCGATCTTCACGGCGCGGGGCAGGACGGGATCGGTCACGAGGCGCGCGATCAATCGTGCCACGTCCGGCAGCGCCCGCAGCAACGCCGTCACGCCGAGGAGCTTCACTCGAGGCTGTCCGCGACGAGCTCGCTGACGTCCTTGACGGCCAGGGTCTCCTCGGCGCCCTTGACCTTGCGGCCGAGGTCGACCATGGCCAGGCAGAACGGGCACGCGGTGCCCACGATGCCGGCGCCCGTCTGCATCAGCTCTTCGGTGCGGATGACGTTCACGCGCTTTTCGCTCGGAACTTCCATCCACATGTGGCCGCCGCCGCCGCCGCAGCAGAGGCCGCGCTCCCGCGCGCGGGGCGGGTCGATCACCTTGAGGCCGGGCACGGCCGCCATCGCCTTGCGCGGAGCCTCCATGATGCCGTTGTAGCGCCCCAGGTAGCAGGAGTCGTGGAAGACCACGGTGGCGTCGAGCGGCTTGACGGGCCGGATGCGGCCCGCCTCGATGAGCTCGTTGATGACCACCGAGTGGTGGAGCACTTCGTAGGTGCCGCCGAAGTGCGGAAACTCGTTCCGGATGGTGTTGAAGCAGTGCGGGCAGTGCGTGATCACCTTCTTGAACTTGTACTGCTTCATCGACTCGACGTTTTCCTGCGCCACCGTCTGGTAGAGGTACTCCTCGCCCAGGCGACGCCCCACCTCGGCGTGGCAGCGCTCTTCCGACATCACGCCGAACGACACGCCGGCTTTCTTGAGGATGGCCACCACCGAGCGCGCGATGGCCTGGTTGCGCTTGTCGTAGGAGGCGGAGCAGCCCACCCAGTACAGGTACTCAACCTCCTTGCCCGGCTCCATGAGCGGCACGTCGAGGCCTTCCGCCCACGCCAGCCGCTCCGCGGCCGGCATGCCCCACGGGTTGCCCGCGCGCTGGATGTTCTGCAGCGACTGCGGCGCCGTGGAGGGCAGCGCACCCTCGGAGAGCGTGAGATAACGCCGCAGGTCGACGATCGTGTCCACGATGTCGATGAAGGCCGGGCATTCCTGCACGCACGCCATGCATGTCGTGCACGCCCACAGCTCCTCCGGCTTGATGAGCTGCCCGTGGATCGGTCCCGGCAGCCCGCCGTGTAGATGGCGCTTGAGCTTCACGATGACGCGCTTGGGCGACAG
>JBKKCN010000565.1:0-13148 GCA_046712525.1 Candidatus Rokuibacteriota bacterium | reverse complement strand
ACTACTGGCACTCCAACTACTGGGAGCCGCTCTACGCCCTGCACGAGGAGCTCGACGTCACCTGGGGCTTTCACGAGGGCACCGGCGCCTGGTACTCGCACATGAACACGCTGTACGGCGAGAACCGCTTCTACCGGCACGTCGCCAGCCATTGGATCGAGATGCAGCAAGCGCTCATCGCGATGCTGATCGGCGGCGTGTTCGAATTTCATCCTCGCCTGCGCGTTGGCTTCCTGGAGGCGCAGAACTCCTGGGCGCCCGGCGTCCTCTCCCGCATCGAGTGGGACTATCCGCAATACCGCGACACCCACGCCCCGTATCTGTCGCTCACGCCCAAGGAGTACTTCCGACGCAATTGCTGGGCGGCGGTGGAGGGTAGCGAGCCGGAAATCGAGGCCACCGCGGGGCTCATCGGCGCCGATCGCATGTGCATCTCGACGGACTATCCGCACTTCGACTCGAACTTCCCCGACGTGGCGACCAACCTGCTCAAGAACGTTCCGCGGCCGATCGCGGCCCAGATCTTCGAGGGCGGCGCCCACCTCTACGCCTTCGGGGAGGCCGATTTCCAGAAGGCCGCCGCCGCGCGCGCGGGAAGGCTCGACCACGCCGGATCGGCCAGGGAGCGCGCCACGTCGTCCTGAACGAGGCGGCGGGGGCGGCGCCGCCCGCCTCCGCCGTCCATGGGGTCCACCATGAGGCGCGCCGGGGCCGTCAGGTCAGGCCGGATGCAGGCGCAGGTACTCCGCGATCTTCGCCGTCTCGTTACTCAGCGGGCGACGTTCAGGATTCCAGCGCGGACCAGCTCCTGCAGCAGCGGCGCCACGTCCTCCCAGGCGTAGCCTTCACCCAGCCACTTGCAGGCGCGACCGGCGGGGAAGCTGGAGGTCTTGGCGAGGGCCTCCACCAATGGCCGGGCGCCCTCGGCCAGATCGATACGCTGGTCGAGGCGGTACAGCGAGATCGTGCGCGTATCCCGGTTCGTCACGAACCGCAGCGGGATGTCGCGCGCTACGGTGACGACATCGGTAGGGGCGACGCCGGGCGCGCGCTCTTCCGCGCGCGACCCGAGCGGACTCTCGAAGGTCGCGGCGCCACGCAGCCAGCTCGCGTAGAGATCCTCGGGGCGTAGTGAGCGCACGAGCGTGCGCAGCTCGGCCAGTCGAGCCTCGAAGAACTGTTCGACGGGCGCCGGCAAACACCCCGGGCGCACATCCTCGGCGAGCACAGGCGGGACGTTGCTGCGCCAGCTCTCCGAACGGGAGAGCGAGGTCCGTATCGTGTCGTCGACGACGTCGGCCGTCGTCCTTGGTATGCAGGTCATGGTCAAGGACAGCGAGAGGTCGATCGACTGGGTCTGATGCCACGTCCCGGCGGGCAGGAACAGCACGTCGCCGGGAGACAGTACCTGCTCTACGAATTTTCGCTCCTCGGGTGGATAACGAACGGGTAAGAACGGGTACCGATCCGTCAACTCCGCCGCTCGGCCGGCATGGGTCACATTGAGCGGAGGCCACGCGACCTCGGGCTTGGCCGAGAAGCGCCACTGTTTCGTGCCCTCGACCTGCAGGATGAAGTTCGGCTGGCAGTCGAAGTGCGTTCGGAATCCCATTCCCGCCGGAACCGCATATCCCGTCATGGTGACGGTTCCCGGCAGGCTCATCCCGATCTTGATCCCGGCGCAGAACGAGGCCAGCCGCTCGAGTCGATCGCAGATCCTGAAAGCCTGGAGCGTGATGCCGTCCGAGGGGCGGTAGGCTTCGGGGTTGCTCGGACCCTTCGTCAGGTGGTCGTCGGTGCCGACGAATCGCACCTCGAGATAACCCTGGGGCACCCGATGATCGACCGCCTTCGTGAGCGTGGGAAGGTCGAAGGCGAGCTCGGCGAACTTGTCAGCGGTGCCCGGAATGTAGAGCGGCTTGCGACCCCAGTATCGCGTCAGGAACTCCCGGGGTGTGACGGGCGCAAGGAACCGGCGCAACTCACCGCCGTCAGGAGGCATGTTCTCGCCGGGGTGTCTGGACTACCGCCGGAGATTTTCGGGCGGCTGGCTGTTGCCTTCCGTCCACGACCTCGAGGCCTGCAACTGCTGCGTCGAAAGGAGCAGGGCGCCACCCTTTACCTTTCTAACCTCGGCGGACGATGGCGAAAGATCCTTGAGTGGAGTCCGCTTGCGAGGCGTGTCCGAAGGCTTCTTCTTCGCCATAGTGTCCCCTCCCGTTTGATCGCCACAGGCTAGTCCGGATCAGAAGGCTGGTCAAGCTCACACCTTCTCGAAGTCGATGCGCTCGGTGACGGGCAAGCCCTGCAGATAGCGGCGCAGGCAGTCGAGCGCCATCTCCACTGCCCCCAGGCGCACCCACTCGCGGCCGCCCACGATGCGGCTGCGGCGCGAGGCCACGTCCCCCTCCGTCGCGATGGCCAGACAGATGCTGCCGCCGAACTCGAGCCGGTCCGGGCCCTCGTCCAGATCGATCAGCACCGCGAGCGCGTGGGTGGCGCCGGACTGCACTCGCGCCGCACGCGCGACCGCCTCGGCGCTCTCGCGCGTCACGTCGGCTGGAACCGGCTCGAGACCGACGGCGGCGCACACCTCGGCGAGGGCGCGGGCGACGGTGCCGCGACGAAAGACCTTCTCCGCGCCCGGCAGGTGCGCGAACCGTGCCGCCACCTGGCCGCTCGTGAAGGTTTCGACGGTCGACAGCGTGGACGCGCGGGTGGCGAGCGCGTCGAGGACGACGCCTTCCAGCGTCTGATCGTCCTCGGCGAGGATGAAGTTGCCGAGACGTTTGCGCACTTCCTCCACCACCGGCGCCAGCTTGCGCCGCACGTCGTCCATGTCGGTGCCGCGCACGGTCAGCTTGGTCTCGAGCTGAGGATAGTGGGCGCGGAAGCCGAGCTTCACGCTGCCGTCCGGCACTAGGTCCTCCACGCCCGCGAGCAGGCTGTCCACGTGCGACTCGCCAAGGCCGTAGGAATGGAAGCGCTTCAGATGGATGGTCGCCTGCAGCCCGCTGCGCGCGAGCAGGCGCGGGATGACCTGCTCTTCCAGCATGCGGCGCAGCTCGCGGGGAACGCCGGGCGTGAAGAAGAAGCGCGCCTTGCCGATGTCGACGGCGAAGCCGCACGCCGTCCCCACCGGGTTGTCGATGAGCTCGGCACCATCGGGCAGCATCGCCTGCTTGCGGTTGTTGGGCGGCATCGCGCGGCTGCGCCGGCTGAAGAACTCCTCCATGCGCTGCAGCCACGGCTCGCTCAGGACCAGCTCCACGCCCGCGGCCTGGGCCGCCACTTCCTGGGACAGGTCGTCCACCGTGGGACCGAGGCCGCCGTTGACGATGACCGCGTCCGCGCGCCCGCCCGCGAGCTGAAAGGCCTGCAGCAGGCTCTCCCGATCGTCGCCCACGGTGGTCTCCCACCTTACCGAGAGCCCGACGTCTTCCAGCTTCTGGCTCATGTAGGCGAAGTTCGTGTTGATGATCTTGCCGGTGAGGACCTCGTCACCCGTGCAGATGATCTCGATGCGCATTGCGCCAGTGATGATACACGCTGGCGTCGTGTAGAATCCCGATGATGACAAGGACAAGCCCGACCGCGCTCCTCCTCAACGCCGGCCACGCCCTGGACCACCTCTTCCTGCTCATCTTCGCCACCGCCGTCTCCGCCATCGCCGCCGAGTGGGGCATGGTCTGGCAGGACCTGATGCCGTACACGGTGGGCGCCTTCGTCATGTTCGGCCTCGGCTCGCTGCCCGCAGGCCGTCTCGGCGATCTGTGGGGGCGCCGCGCGATGATGGTCGTGTTCTTCTTCGGCCTCGGCGTGTGCGGGCTACTGGTCGCCTTCAGCTCGGGGGTGTGGATGCTCGCCGCCGCCCTCACGCTCATGGGCGTGTTCTGCTCCATCTACCACCCGGTCGGCATCCCGATGCTCGTGCAGCACGCGAAGAATCCCGGCTTCACGATCGGCGTCAACGGCCTCTTCGGCAATCTCGGCATCGCCGTCGCGGCCGTGCTGACGGGCTTCCTCGTCAAGCACGCGGGCTGGCGCGCGGCGTTCATCGTGCCCGCCGGCATCGCGATGCTCTGCGGCGTTCTCTTCCTGTGGCTGGCGCCGCGCGAAGACATGGCGCCCGCCAAGCGCCCCAGGAAGTCGGTCGCCCTGCCGCCCGCCCTCATGGCGCGCGTGCTGCTGGTGATGACCCTCGCCGCCATCTCCAGCAGCCTCATCTTCAACTTCACGACGAACGGCAACGGGCACCTGCTCACCGAACGGTTCCAGGGCGTGATCGACGATCCCGCCACCGTCGGCATGTTGCTGGCGGCCGTCTACACCATCGCCTCCTTCGCCCAGCTCGTCGTCGGCAAGCTGATCGATCGCTACCCGCTCAAGTGGGTGTACCAGCCCATCGTGGCCGCGCAGGTCCCGTTGTTCCTGCTCGCGTCACCTGCATCCGGGTGGGCGCTCTACGTGACCGTGCTCGGCTCCATGATTTTCGTGTTCGGCGCCATCCCGTTCGTGGACGCCATGATCGTGCAATACGTCGACGACCGCATGCGGTCGCGCGTGGCGGGCATCCGTCTCGCCGTCTCCTTCGGCGTGAGCTCCCTCGCCGTCTACCTGCTGGGCCCCACCGTGAAGGCAGCCGGCTTCAGCACGCTGCTGATGGTGATGGCGGTCATTTCCTCCTTCACGACCCTCTTCGTGGCGCTGCTGCCCGGCCGCGTGCCATCGGCTGCCCCCGCGACTGTCGCCGTCTCCGCCGTTCCCTCCGCGCGCTAGTCAGAGGAGGACCCATGCCAAGCATCAACTGGAGCATCGAGGGACCGCACTTCATCAACTGCAACTGTGATTATGGCTGTCCCTGCCAGTTCAACGCCCGGCCCACTGATGGAACCTGCAAGGCGATCAGCGCGTGGCGGATCGATGAAGGCCACTTCGGAGACGTCCGGCTGGACGGCCTCTACGCGATCAACACGTACGCGTGGCCGGGGGCGATCCACGAGGGCAACGGCATCATGCAATCGATCATCGACGATCGGGCCCGCGACGACCAGCGCAAGGCGCTCGTCATGATCCTGCAAGGCGAGGGCGCGGCCGCCGGCGCCGTCATGCTCCAGATCTATCGCACCATGTGCTCCACCGTTCACGAGCCGTTGTTTCGACCGATCCGGCTACAGATCGACGTCGAGCAGAGGACGGCGCACCTGAGCGTTCCATCGCTCGTGGAGAGCGTCGTGCAGCCGATCCTGAATCCGGTGACGGGCGCGACCCATCGCGCTCGCATCGAGCTTCCCTTCGGCAAGGAGTTCAGGCTTGCCGAAGTTGCCAGCGGCAAGACGCGGGCGACCGGCTCGGTCGCGCTGAGCTTCGCGAACACCCACGCGCACCTCGTTCACAACCGGTTGACGTCGGAGGGCGTCGCGACGTAGGACGCCTGTACGCGGCGCCGGCGGGCAGCACGCTGAGAGCTACACTTCAGGGCTTTCTCGCGCGTCGCCTCGAGCCCAGAAACCGGCGGCGACCACCGCCCCCATCGCTCCCGCCGCTCCGCCGGCGGCGAAGCCCACGGCATACCCATATCGCGTGATGACGGGGCCAAGCGCAAATGAGCCGATCGCCAGCCCCAGATAGAGGGCCGTGCTGTACCCGCCCATGACGAGCCCTCGGGTGGCTGGTGTCGTCGACCCCGCCAGGGCAACCCCGATGGCGACGCCCGCGGTGCCGCTCACGGCACCGAAGATAGCGAGCAGCGTGAGCAAGGACCCGTGCTGGTCGACCTGAGGTAGCACCGCGGTCGCGACCGATGCCGCGAGGACGCCGCCGATCGCGTATGGAACGGAGCGGCCGGTGCGGTCCATCAACCACCCCGCAGGAAAGCGGGCGAAGGTGTTTGCGAGCCCGAGAACACCGAACATGAAACCGATCGCCGCGGGCGTGAAGCCTCGCTCGTGGGCCAGCAGTGGCAGGAATGTGAAGACTACGCCCTGGACCAACAGCCCGCTGACTGACACGATCCATCCGGCCCAGACGCTCGAATCGCCGCTGATGTCGGCGAACGCCGCGCCCGACCCTGCCCGCGCCCGAGCGTCGACCGGCAGGGGCAGCGCAATGGCGACCGCGAGAGCAACGGCGATACCGACGGCGCTCGCCACGAACGTCAGACGATACCCCTGTGATTCGGCAGCGAGGCCGCCAAGAACCGGTCCGATCGCGATGCCACCATAGTGAGCCGTGGCATACCACCCGTAGGCGCGGCCGGCCGTCCCCGGCGCTGCGGCGTCGCCGACCAGCGACAGCACGCTCGGAGTGAACGCCGCAATGCCGACGCCCGCGAGGCCGAAAATCGCAGCGAGGGCGAGCTGGCCTTCGACAAGCGGCAGCAACAGCGACGTCACGACACCGATGGCCATCCCGGCCAGCAGAAGCGGGCGACGGCCCCAGAGGTCTGAGGCGCGACCGAGTGGGATCGACCCCACCGCCGCCACGGCCATGTGCGTGCCGACGATGACACCTACGCCCGTTGCCGTAGCACCGTGGGCGGCGGCATAGAGCGGAAGCACCGGCGTGCGCATCTGCGCGGCGACGAAGTGCAGAAACGTGAGCAGGCAGATGACGGCGAGGAGCGAGGTCACCCTGTCAGGCGAGGTCGGTCGCGCGTCTGAACGCGGCACTATCGATCAGTCGTCTCAGCGCCTGCACGACATCCGGTGGGTCATAGAACGCGTGTCGGCGGAAGATTTCGGCGTGCTGGTCGTCGAGCGTCGTGATCGCCTCATACGTCTGCGGCAGAACCTCACGCATCCGCTGGATGCGTTCGCGCGCGAACAACAGGTTCTGCGGATCGACATAGCCGGCCTTGATGAAGCCGCGGGTCTTCTTGGCGCACCGGCAGGGGTTCGCTCGATTCACGAGTCCGCACTTGTCGTTCATGAAGTTGTGCAGGTCGCGCCGCGCCCGCGCCAGGCGCTGCCGGAAGTTCTCGCGGCTGATCTCCAGCAGTTCCGCGCCGACCACATCGCTGACCTCAAAAATCTCGCCGAGGATGTAGATCAACCGCTGCTCGCGGTCGAGACAGAGGAGCATCCCGGACGTGCAGGTGATCCGGGCTTCGTCGACGAGCAGCCGGACGTCGACCGGCACGCTGGTCTGATCGGGTGGGTCGAAGTCAGGGGTCTGGTCGAGTCCGTGGCCGTAACAGCTGAACGTCAACACCTGAGGCTCCAGGCGCCCTCGCCTCGTGTTGAGTACGTGGTTGACGACGATACGGTAGAGCCAGGTCCTGAAGGTGCTGCGGCCCTCGAACGCCGATAGGCGGGTCACGGCCTTGATGAGGATCTCCTGGGTGGCGTCCTCAGCGTCCTGCGGGTGATAGAGCATGCGCACAGCGATGTTGTAGATCCACGCTTGGTGACGTTGCACCAGGTCTTCGAGGGCGTTGCGGTCGCCCGACTTGATGCGCGTCACGAGGACGCGGTCCTCGGGATCGGTCGGCGCGCTGTCGGTAAGGGGGCTCATGATGGCTATGATCGCCTCCAGCGGTTAGCCCGGGATCTTACTCCTGCGAACCGGCCGCCTTCTGTTCCGTTATCCCTTTAGACAACCCTTACCGGGAAGTGTGACAAGACGCCGGAGAAGGTCGGGCTTCAGAGACGGACCGGGCTCCCGATGCCTACATGGGGCGCCACGGCTTTCTCATCGGAGAAGTGGCAACTGGCGCCATGGTAAATATCTCTCGATGACGGCCGATCATGCCGAACACGTCGCCGAGATCTATTCACGCCAGGCGAGCGGCTACGCGGACTGCTGGAGTCCGATCATCCGTCCGGTCGCGTTGCGCCTGCTCGACGCCATGGTATGGACGGGTGCGAGCCGCGTCCTGGATATCGGGTGCGGCACCGGCGCGCTCCTGCCGGACATCCAACGCCGCGCGCCGTCAGCAACGGTGATCGGTGTGGACTGCTCCGCAGGAATGCTGGCCTTCCCGGCGGCAGCCGGGGCGTCCGTCGCCGTCATGGACGCTTCTAACCTCGCCGTCAAAGATCAGACGGGGGACGTGGCCGTCATGGCATTCGTCCTCTTCCATGTGAAAGAGCCGGTGAGCGCGTTGCTCGAAGCTGCGCGCGTCTTGACACCCGGCGGCACCCTTGGCGCCTCGACGTGGGCCGCGGACCCGATGACCACGGCGGCGCAGATCTGGGACGACGAGCTCAATGCTCATGGCGCGATCGATCCCGCGCCGATGTCCAGAGAGAATGACGAATTGCTGAACACCCCCGAGAAGATGGCGGCCATTCTCGAGAGGGCGAGACTCGAAACGCGTCACGTCTGGGTCGAGCATTTCGAGCATCACTGGGAGCTGGACCGATTCCTGGCCATACGCACGAGGTTCGGAACCTCGAAGCGAAAGCTTGAGTCGCTGGCGCCCGAAGTGCGCACGGTCTTTCTCGAACGGGCCCGTGAGCGTGTCAGCCGGCTTAGCCCGCAAGATTTCATCTATCGCGCCGCGGTGGTGTGCGCTATCGCCCGCCGGCCTCCGGGTTCCCCTTCCCTCCGAACCTAGAAAAGCCATCGGCCATCGAAAAGCTAGACGAGATTCATGCGTTAGCAGCATCCGCCCGCAATCGCGCCTGCCGCCAGCGCGCGATCCGGCGCCCAGCCCCACGTCCGCGGGCCGAAGTCCGGCATGAAGACACGGCCGCGCTTCACCGTCAGGTGGGGCACGAGCGCGCGATCGACGCGCAGGCCGGCGCCAAGCACGTCGTAGACCACCCAGTCCCCCTCCTGTATCCCGAGCACCGAGATATCGGCTTGGCGGCCGACGGCGAGGCTGCCCAGCCGATCGTCGACGCCGACGGCCTTCGCCGGGTTCGCGGTGGACATGGTCACCACCTGCGGCAGCGTGAAGCCCAGCCCCAGGAAGCGCGTCATCATCTCCGTCATGCTGTGCACGGTCATGAGCCGCCCGGGCACGGTGAGATCGGTGCTGATGCAGTGGGGCAGCAGGCCCTGGTCGATGATGCGGCGGCCCACGTCGAAGCTGAAGTTCAACCGGCCGTGCGCGGTGTCGAACCACACGCCGCGGTCAGCCGCTTCGCGCGCCTCCGGCACGAGACGGCCGTTGGCGTCCAGCACGCCGCCGGGGTTCGGTGTGAAGTAGTGCGTGAGAATGTCCCCCGGCTCCAGCAGGTCGAGCAGCGGGTGGATCACCTTGGGGTCGTACCGCTTCTCGGTATCGCCGATGTGGACCATGAGCTTGATGCCGCTCTCGCGCGCCGCGCGCCGGGCCAGCTTCGGCATCTCCATCCCCATGATCTCGAGGGCGGGCGATACCATGCGCGCCTTGATGCCACGGATGAGCCCGGAGTGCGCGGTGGCCACACGCACCGTGTCCTCGAGATTCACGCTCCGCTCCGCGATGATGTCGGGCAGCGTGGCCAGCCCCGTCTGACAGATGTGCAGGAAGGGGACGATCTCCGTGTGGCAGCGCGGCAGGATGTGGGTGGGAAAAGCGCCGAAGGTGGCCGCGCCCGCGCTGCCTGCATCCACGATGGTCGTCACGCCCGCGTGCACACCCGCGAGGTCGGGATTGACGCCCGTCCGGCTCACGCCCTCGAAGACGTGCGCGTGGCAGTCGATGAGCCCGGGCGTCACGATGCGCCCGCTGACGTCGATGACGCGCACCCCCTCCGCGGCAGGGATTCCCGGCGCGATGCGCGCGATGCTGCCGTGCTCCACCGCGATGTCGAGCACGCCATCGAGGCTGCTGGACGGATCCACCACCCTGCCGCCCGTCAACACGAGATCGTACATTGCGTGGCCTCCGGTTTGGCGGCGCGCAGCGTACCACTCGCGCCGCCGCGCATCAAACTGCTATCATCCGTCCAGCACGCTCGCACGTATTCTCAAGGGAGAGACTCGATGAGCACACAGGGTATCCGCCTCTACGACCCCACCGCCGAGCCGCGCCACATCGACGCCAAGCTGGCGCCGCGCCTGGCCAGCCTCGAGGGCAAGCGCATCGGCATCCTCGACAACAGCAAGGCCAACGCGGGCACGCTGATGCTCGCCGTCGCGAGGACGCTGCAGGAGCGCTACGGCGCCGGCGAGATCGTCAAGCGCGACAAGCCCGTCGCCGGCCCCCCGTCCCCGCAGATCCTCGACGCTCTCGCCGAGTGCGACCTCGCCCTGGTGGGCAGCGCCGACTGAGGATCGTGCACGTCGTGGAGTATCCACGGCTCAATCATGCTGGAGCAGCGGGGCGTTCCCACGGTGGTCATGGGCACCTTCGAGTTCGAGGCGCTGGCGCGGCTGGAATCGCGCAACCGCGGCATCGAAGGGCTGCCGCTGGCGCTCATTCCGCATCCTCTCGGCGGCATCCATGACGATGAAGTGTTGCGCAAGGCCGACCTCGCCATCGAGGCCGTCCTCAAGGCGGTGCTGATCGGCTGACGATGACGGACGCACCGCCGGCCGCTCGGCGATGGAGCGTGCTGGCGGTGCTCACGGGCGCGTACGGGCTGGGCGCCGTCGGCATGCTCGGGGTCTCGCCCCTCACGCCGAGCTTGATGGACGGTTTCGGGCTCAGCCGGCTCGAGGTTGCGTTCATCGTGCCCTCCGTCTACATCGGCGGGCTGCTCTTCTCGCTGCCCGGCGGCCACCTCGCGGACCGCTGGGGCGTGCGCCCCACGCTCCTCGGTGCTCTCGTCATGGGCGGCGTCGGTCTCCTCGGGGCCGCCCTCTCCCCCTCCTTCGTCGTCTTTCTCGCGTGTCTCGCCCTCGCCGGCTCGGGGTGGAGCGTCGTCAATCCGACGCTCGGCAAGGCGATCGTGGACGTCTTTCCTGTGCACGAGCGCGGCATCGCGATGGGCATCAAGCAGATGGGACTCACGCTGGGCGGCATGCTCGCCGCTCTGATCCTGCCGCGCATCGCCGCCTCGTATGGATGGCGCGCCGCCGTCGTGGCGTGCGCGGCCGCCGTCATGCTGCCGGTGTTCGTGGCCTGGCGGCCGCTGGCGCCGCTGGCACGGCCGCACGTCGCCGTGAGCGGCGAGCAATCGGGGATGAGCTGGTGGTGGGCGACGCGGCCCGCGCTCCTCGTGCTCTTCGCGGCCGGCATCGTGCTCGGCATGGTGCAGTCGGCCATGCTCGCCTACCTGCCCGTCTTCGCCGTGCAGGCGCTCGGCTACTCCGCCGTCGGCGCCGGTGTGCTCATCGCGGCCTCCCAGGCGGGGGGCACGGTGGCGCGGCTGGGGCTGGGCGCCGCCAGCGATCGCTGGCTGGGCGGACGGCGTCCGCCGTGGCTGGTCTTTACCTCCGCGCTCGCGGCGCTCGTCTTCCTCGTCTACGCCCTGGTGCCCACCGCAGCACCGGTGTGGGCGGGCACGCTCGCGTTCGTCGCCGGCGTGGGCGCGTACGGCTGGGTCGGGATCTACTTCATCATCAGCGCGGAGGCGGGAGGCGTCAGGCACTCGGGGCTCTTGAGCGGCGTCTCCTTCGCGGCGATCGTCGTCGGACTCCTCACGGGCGCGCCGCTCTTCGGTCTCGTGCTCGACGCCTCCGATTCCTACACGGCGGCGTGGACCGTCTTCGCGGCGGCGGCCGCACTCGTCGCCATCATGGTGGCGATCTTCAGCCCGGCCATCGACCGTGAATGCTCTAATAGGATGGGGGCCTCGAAGGGCCCCCAAGCCCCCGACGCTCGGTAGCGCCCCGGCAAAGCCGTGGCGCTCCTCGATATTCACTGAAGGGAGAGCCGCCATGCAGGGTCCCGCCGCGACCATGTTCGTGTTCCCGGGGCGACACGAAGAGATCGACGCGCATTATCAGGAGCGCGGATGGACGGATGGGTTGCCCATCGTGCCGCCCACGGAAGCTGCCGTGCAGGCGTTCCTGAGGCAGACGGACCGTGATCCGCGCGAGATCGTCGGCGTGCTGCCGCCGCGCCAGGGCGAGGCCACCGTGGAGCGGATCGCGGCCAACGCGGTGATGGCGGGCTGTCTGCCGAAATACTTTCCGGTAGTGCTCGCCGCCATCGAGGCGCTCGCCGATCCCCTCTTCAATCTCGACTCCGTGCAGGCCACCACCCATCCCGTGGCTCCGCTCCTCGTCATCAACGGTCCTGTCGCGCGCGCGATCGATCTCAACTCCGGCTACAACGCCTTCGGCCAGGGCTTCCGCGCCAACATGACGATCGGCCGTGCGGTGCGCCTGGTGCTGATGAACGTCGGCGGCGGCCTGCCCGGCACCGGCGACCGCGCCACGCAGGGTAGCCCGGCCAAGATCGCCTACTGCGTGGCCGAGAACGAGAACGACAACCCGTGGGAGCCGCTGCACGTGGAGGCGGGGCTCGGACGCGACGTGAGCACGGTCACCGCCTTCGGCTGCGAAGGGCCGCACAACATCCAGGATCACTACAGCAACACGGCCCTGGGCATTCTCCGCGTCATCGCGGGCGCCATGGGCCAGGCGGGCAGCAACAACCTGCTCGGCCGCGGCTGGCCGCTGCTGTCGCTCGGCCCCGAGCACGCCGCCACCATCGCGCGTGACGGCTTCACCAAGCAGCAGGTCAAAGAATTCTTGTTCGAGCACGCCCGCTTCCCGCTCGCCCGCCTCGGCCCCGAGTACCAGCGCTACCAGATCGAGCGCTGGCACGTGGCCGAAGCGCCCGACACCATGATTCCCATCGTGCGCTCACCGGACGACATCAGCATCATCGTCGTGGGTGGCGCCGGCAAGCATTCCGCCTGGCAGCCGACGTTCGGCGACGGCACCCGCCCCACGCGCCGCGTGATCGCCCCCCGAGTCCCGTAACGCGGATTGATGACGACGACGCGCTGCCGGTGGTGATGACACCCGGCGCCTCCCGCGCACGCGCGCTTCACTCTTCCACGCTGTTCGCGCTCGCCGTCGCGGCGGTCGCCGTCATCGTCTTTCTCCCCGCCCTCCGTAATGACTTCGTCGACTGGGACGACGAAATCAACCTCACCGGCAATCCGCATTACCGCGGTCTCGGCTGGACACAGCTGCGCTGGATGGCGACGAGCTCCTACGTGCTCGGCCACTGGATCCCGCTCACGTGGCTCACCTTCGGCATCGACTACGTGCTGTGGGGTATGAACCCCGTCGGCTACCACCTCACGAACGTGCTC
>JBKKCN010000564.1:0-8812 GCA_046712525.1 Candidatus Rokuibacteriota bacterium | reverse complement strand
ACCACGAAGTCGTCCGGCTTCGGCTGCTGCAGCATCAGCCACATCGCCTGCACGTAGTCGCCCGCGAAGCCCCAGTCACGCTTGGCGTCGAGGTTGCCGAGCCGCAGGTCCTGGGCAAGGCCGGCCTTGATGCGCGCCACGCCGTCCGTGACCTTGCGGGTGACGAATTGACGGCCGCGCCGGGGCGATTCATGGTTGAAGAGAATGCCCGAGCACGCGAAGAGGCCATAGCTCTCGCGATAGTTCACCGTGATGTAGTGGGCGTAGACCTTCGCCACCCCGTAGGGGCTGCGCGGATGGAACGGGGTCTGCTCGTTCTGCGGCGTCTGGAGCACCTTGCCGAACATCTCCGAGGACGAGGCCTGATAGAACCGGATGCTGCGGTCCACGACCCGAATCGCTTCCAGCACCCGCGTCGCTCCCAGCGCCGTGATCTCGCCGGTCAGAATGGGCTGCTCCCAGGACGTGGGCACGAACGACTGCGCGGCCAGGTTGTACACCTCGTGGGGCTTGATCTGCTGGAGCAGAGTGATCAGCGAGAGCTGGTCGAGGAGGTCACCTTCTCTGAGCTCGATCCGTCCCTCGAGATGGGCGATCCGCTCGAAGGTATCGGTCGAGGCACGACGCACCATGCCGTAGACCTTGTAGCCCTTCTCCAGGAGAAACTCGGCGAGGTACGAGCCGTCCTGACCCGTGATACCGGTGATCAGCGCGCGCGGAATCAACGAAACCTCAGCATCCTGCAATTCTAGCCGAGCGGTCCGTGCTTACGAAATGTCTTTCTCGATGGCCTGCGGTGAGACCCGTACGCCCCTCTGGGTTACGGAAGGGGCGTCTTCACCACGGTCCAGCCGAATTCGCGGATCTCCGTGTCGATCTGCTCCTGCTTCTCGCGATCGACCTCGCGTCGCTCCTTACCGACCCTCGGCGTGATGGGCACCATCGGCCATACGCGGCGGTCGATGACCACCTCGACGTTGGCTTCGCCGCTCATAATCCTACGGACGTCTTCGTAGAGGTCGGCGCGGGCGGGCGACATGATGAACGTCACTTTGGTCATCGTCGTGGCTCTCTCCAATGAGTTGACCGTTACTGTGAGGGCCGCCGTTCGCCGAGGGGCCGGCGGCGGCTGGCCGACAGGCGTTCGAGGAACCGGCGCTTGCAGACCTGGCAGCGATACCGCTGCCGCGCGAAGACCCGCAGCAGAAGGCCGACGAGCCCGCTCGGGTGCAGGCGCTCGATCGACGACGCCCGGCATCGGGGGCAGCGATGCGCCTGAGTCTTGCGGCGCGCCACCGCCCACCCCCGCTGGAGGAGCTCCTCCTGGAGGCGCTCACTCTCGCGTCGATCGGCGACACGGTTCGGGATGGCCACCACGGGCGGATGTGTACCTATGCGTCGATCCACGACAACTTCGACGCCCTCGTCAGTCGTCAAGGCCTGCTTGATGGCGTCGTACAGATCGTCCTGATTGGCGGCGACGATGAGCAGCCGCGGCGCCGGCGCAGCACTCTTCGACTCCTCCCCGCTGCCAGCCATAGTTTCTATCCCTAACACTTTTAGGCCACCCGACCCTAGCGATACCCGCCGGCCGACCCGCTCTTCGTCCATCCGGTGCTCCCCGTCCACGCGCCTGCCACTCTCACTTCGCGCGCACGCCCCGGAGGAACCGGATGAGCGTCCGGTTGAAGGCGTCCGCCTGCTCGATGAAGAAGCCGTGCCCGCCCACCGGCAGCGTCACGAGCTTCGCGCGCCGGATCGTCTTGGCGAGCGCCCGCGAGAATTCCGGCGGCGTCAGGATGTCGTCCTTGCCCACCATCACCAGTGTGGGCGCCTTGATGGAGCCGAGCTTGGCCACGCGCGTGCCATTCCACTGCATGATGCCGCGTCCCTGGCGCTCGATGGCTTCGGGCTTCGTCTGGTGGGGATAGGACATCGAGCGCTGGAACACCTGCTCGATGTTCTCCTTCTTCGCGATGAACGCGGGCGAGAAGAGCCACGGATAGAGCACGTGGCGGTAGCGCTCCTCGATGGGCACGCGATAGGCAAGCGCGATCCACGACTCGATCGTGTGCAGGAAGCGTGCGTCTCCCTCCGCCCACGTGCACGCCAGCGTGAGCGAGCGCACCATGGCGGGGTTGCGCAAGGCGAGCTCCATGGCGATGGTGCCTCCCATGGAGGCGCCCACCACGTGCGCGCGAGTGATCTTCAGCTGGCGGAGGATGCCGGCAGCGTCATCGGCCATCTGGCCCGTCGTGTACACGGGCTCCGGGGGCAGGTCGGTCTCGCCCACGCCGCGGTTGTCGAACACGACCACCGTGAAGTGGGAGGCGAGCGCCTTGGCCTGCAGCGTCCAGTTCACCGCGGGCGCGGAGAGCCCGTTGATGAGGAGCACGGGGTCTCCCTGCCCGGTCACTTCGTAGTGCATCCGGATCTTGTTCACGATCGCGTAGGGCATGGTCAGGCGCTTCCCTGCAAGGGAACGACGGCGACCTTGATGGAGGCCGGCTCACGATGCACGGTGAAGGCGCGGCTGATCTCGTCGAGGCCGAAGCGATGGGTGATGAGCGGACGCGTGCGCACGGTGCCCGCGCCCACCAGCCGCATGGCCTCCGGGAACTCATCCTGGTAGATCATCGAGCCCGTGAGGGTGATCTCGCGACGAACCACCGAGAAAAACTCCACGGGGGTCGGCTCGTGCGGCAGCCCCGTGAGGATGACGCGGCCCCCCGGCCTCACGAGCGCGAGGGCGTGCGAGACGGCCTCCGGGGTGCCCGCGGTCTCGATCACGCAGTCGACGCCTTCGCGGCCGGAGATCCGCTGCGCCGCCCGCTCGAGGGGCTCTTCGCCCACCCGAAGCGTAGCGTCCGCACCGAGCTCGCGCGCGAGAGGCAGCCGCCGGGCGCTGCGTCCCACCACGAGGACACGGGCGCCCCGGCCCTTCAGCACTTGCAGCGCGAGCAGCCCCAGCGTCCCCGCGCCCACGACGGCCGCCGTCTCCCCGAATTGCGGGGCGCCACGGTTGACGGCACGCACCACCACCGCCAGCGGCTCCGTCACCAGGAGATCTTCGTCGGCGACACCCGCGGGCGCCTGCCAGCAGCAGCGCTCGGGCACCCGAGCGCTCTCGGCGAAGCAGCCGTCGACGTCGATGCCGACCGCCACCCGGGACAGGCAGAGGTTGCGATTACCCTCGCGGCACAGCGGGCAGCTGCCGCACGAATAGTTCGGCTCCACCGCGACGCGATCGCCCACGGCCACCCGGCTCACGCCGCTGCCCACCGAGAGGACCCGCCCGATGAACTCGTGGCCCATGACGCGGGGATATGTGACCGCCCGGTCGCCGGACCAGATGCGGTAGTCGGTTCCGCACAACCCTGCCATCGTGACGGCCACGACGACGTCGCCGGGCCCGGCCTCCGGATCGCGCGAAGCTTCCACGCGCAAGTCTCGAGGCCCATGGAGAATCGCCGCTTTCACGCGGGAGAATGTACCTTACACGCTCGCCCTTTGTCGAAGAAGGGGCAGCGTAGGCCCGCCGACAGACCATAGCTCGTACCAGTAATAGGTTTTTTTATCACTCTTTTATGATCGATGTCGTGAGGATTGACTCGAGGCTTTCGCCGCGCGGTCAGGCGGCGGAGTGACCGCCGTCGAGGAACAGCGTCTGGCCCGTCATGAACTCCGAGGCGGGCGAGGCGAGGTACACGGCGAGGGGGCCGATCTCCTCGAGGCGCCCGGTGCGGCGCATGGGGATGTCGCGCGTGAGCCGCTCGTTGACGTGTGGGTTCGAGAAGGCGGCTTCGTTCATGTCCGTGACAAACCAGCCGGGCGCGATCGCGTTCACCTGCACGTTGTGGCGCGCCCACTCCACCGCGAGCGTGCGCGTGAGCGCGATGACACCCCCCTTGCTCGCGGAATACAGCGTGTACCCGGGGAGGCCGACGGCGCCGAGCACGGAGGCGAGGTTGATGATCTTTCCGGAGCGCTGGCCGATGAGGTGACGCGCGGCGGCGCGACACCCGTTGAAGACGCCGGTGAGGTTGACGTCGATGATGGCGCGCCAGTCTTCCGGCGTGGCCTCCGCGAGGGGGACCACCTTGGCGACACCCGAATTGTTGACGACGATGTCGAGGCGTCCCAGCGTGCCGACCGCCCGCTGCATGAGGGCCTCCACCTCATCGTAGCGGGAGACGTCCGTCGGCGCGACGAGCGCCTTCACCCCGTGGCCTTCCACCTGGCGCGCCGTCTCCTCGAGATCGGGCCTGGAGCGCGCCGCGAGCGCCACGTGCGCGCCCGCGGCGGCGAAGGCGACCGCGATGGCGCGGCCGAGTCCTCGGCTGGCGCCGGTGACGACGGCCACCTTGCCGTCGAGGGTGGCGCTACCGATACAGATCCTCGATGGTCGCCATGTATTTCTCCGACACGACCTTGCGCTTGACCTTCAAGGTCGGGGTGAGCTCCCCGCCCTCCTGGGTGAAGTCCGTCGGCAGCACGCTGAACTTCTTGATCTTCGCGTACGACTGCAGCTGCGAGTTCTTCTCCTCCACCGTGCGTCCCACGCGCTCCATGATCTTCGGGTGCTTGACGATCACGGCGGGGTCGCTGGACAGGATCCCCTGCTCGCGGGCGAACTTGGTGAGCTCCTCGGGGTTCAGCGTGATGAGTGCCACCGGGTAGGGCTTGCGGTCGCCATACACGAGCGCCTGGCTGATGAAGGGATCGCCCTTGAGGAGGTTCTCGATGTTCTGCGGTGCCAGGTTCATCCCGCCCGCGGTCACGATGATGTCCTTCTTGCGGTCCGTGATGTACAGGAAGCCTTCCTCGTCGAGACGGCCGATGTCGCCGGTGTGGAACCAGCCGTTCGGCTCGAAGACCTCCGCCGTCGCCTGCGGCTGCTTGTAATAGCCGAGGGCGATGTTCGGCCCCTTGAGGAGAATCTCGCCGTCGGCGGCGATCTTGATCTCGATCCCCGGTAGCGCCTGGCCCACCGAGCCGAACTTGTACTTGCTCGGCGTGTTGAAGGTGCCCGTCGGACACGTCTCCGTGAGCCCGTAGCCTTCCAGGAGCAGGATGCCGGCGGCGTGGAAGAACTCCGCGATCTCGCGCGAAAGCGGCGCGCCGCCGGAGACCGCCCACTCCAGCCGGCCGCCGAGGGCGGCGTGGAGCTTGGAGAAGACGAGCTTGTGGGCAAGGCGCTGCTTGAGCTTGAGGCCGAGCGGCAGCGGCTGGCCGCGCTGCTGGTGGCGACTCACCTCGCGCCCGACGCCGATGGCCCAGTTGAAGATCTTCTTCTTGCCCGCCGACCCCGCTTCCACGCCGGCGAGGATCTTGGCGTACACCTTCTCGAACACGCGCGGCACGCTGCAGATGAAGTGCGGCCGCACCTCCTTGAGGTTCTCGCCCACCTTGTCGAGGTTCTCGGCGAAGGCGGTGGTGAGGCCGCGGTAGACGCCGATGAAGGATTCCAGGCGCGCGAAGGAGTGCGCCAGCGGCAGGAAGAGCAGGTGCACCCACTCCGCCGACACCGGCATGCTCCGCTCGCCCGCCACCTGGGAGGCGATGTGGTTGGCGTGCGTCTGCACCACGCCCTTCGGCGGCCCCGTGGTCCCCGACGTGTAGACGATGGTGGCGATGTCGCCCGGCACCGTGGAGTTGACGCGCTCGGCGAGCGTGCTCTTGTGCGCCGCCTCGTTGTCGCGGCCGAGGCGCCGCAGCGTCTGCCACGTCATGACCGTCTTCGGCGGCTGGGGAGCGTCGTACCCGCTCATCACGATGATGTGCTCGAGGGCCGGCATCTTGTCGCGCGCTTCCAGTACCTTGGACAGCTGCGTGGGATCCTCGACGATGATCGTGCGCGACTGGGAGTCGTTCACGACATAGGCAATGAGATCCGGAGGGTAGCTCGGATAGACGGGCACCGTGATGCAACCGGCGCTGAAGATCGCGAAATCGGCCTGCACCCACTCCGCACGGCTGGCGCTGAGGAGCGCAACGGCGTCGCCCTTCTGCCGGCCGAGCGCGATGAGTCCGAGCGCGACCTCGCGCACGACCTCGCCCACCTCGCTCCACGTGAGCGTCTTCCAGGCGCCGCCGTGCTTGAACATCTGCGCCGGTCGACCGCCGCTCTTCTCGACGCGGCTCCAGAACATTTTGGCCAGCGTGCCGTCCGCCATAGTCTCCTCCGCGCTACTCGACGACTTCTGTCAGCAATTCTGGGGGTTTCGCACACTAGCATGCCCGGTTTGACGCGACGCGATAAATCTGCTTGACGGACTTAACGCGTCGCGTTAGTATCACTTTCAAGGAGCCGTCACCATGGCAAAACCCACCGAGCACAAGCGACGGTCAGCACCGAAGGAGAACCCGATGGAAAAGGAGATACCGATGGAAACGAATGGCAAGAAGGCTCAAGAGATCTTCACGCAGGGCACCGGCAAAGCCGTCGAGACGCTGACCGTGTGGGCGGATGCGAACCAGCGCGTGCTGCGCGAGCTCGCCGAGCTGTCGGCGGCGACGGCGAAGGAGAGCGTGCGGCTCTACGCCGAGCTGCAGCAGAGCGCCATCGAAGCCATGCGCGAGGCGCAGGCGACCGCGCTCCGCTGGCAGGTCTCGTTCCAGGACGCGCCCAAGGACCCGATGAGCTGGTACCAGCGCGCGCTCACGGACTCCGTCGACAATGCGCAGAAGGCCTTCCGCATGCTCGAGGGCAACGCCCAGGCGGTCACGAAGTCGGCCGAGCGTCTGCAGACGACCGCCGAGCAGGCGGGCAAGGGCATCCAGGAGACGTTCTCGACCGTGGTCACGAAGATGAAGGACGTCTACGCCGCGTAACTGAGGCTACTTGGGCTCGGCCTTGCGCTTCTGCAGCCGCTCCTCCAGGGAGCGCAGGCGGTCGCGCAGGGCCGAGACTTCTTCCCGCAGCTTCTCGGCGTCCGGCTCGACACCATCGCGCTTGGGCTCAGCGGCGGGCGCGCCGATCACCGGCCCCCACCCCGCCCGTGTCGCCCAGTCCTTGAAGAGCCGCTCGGCGTCGCGCTGGCTGGACACGATGCCTTCCATCGACTGCTTCATCGACTTCTGCACGAAGTCCTGCCATGCCTCGCCGTGCTTGATGAGCTGGTGCAGGAAGGCGGCGGGCAGGTTCGCCCGGTGGTTGCGCTCGTTCTCGAGAATGATCTGGGTGAGCGTGACGGAGGTGAGGTTTTCGCCGGTGGCGGCGTCCACCACGGAGACTTCGCGGCCGGCGCGGATCATCTCCTCGATCTCTTCCAGGGTCACGTACCGGCTTTCCTGGGTGTCGTAGAGCTTGCGGTTGGAATAGCGCTTGATGACGTACGCCATGCTCGCGCGATGTTAACACCGCGCGTCAAGCCTCACAAGATTCCGCGTGCTAGACTGCGTTTCTCAATCGGCGCAGGAGGTTGCATCGATGAAGCTGAAGGGACGCACCGCCCTCGTCACCGGCGGCTCCCGTGGCATCGGCCGGGCCATCGCGCTGGCCCTCGCTGAAGAAGGCGCGGACGTCGCCGTCAACTACGTGTCGAGCGAAGGCCCCGCCCGCGCCGTGGTGGAGAGCATCGGCAAGATGGGCCGCCGCTCGGTGCTCGCGCAGGCAGACGTGGGCGATTACCCCGACACCTACCGGATGGCACAGGACGTCCTGAAGGAATTCGGCCACCTCGACATCCTCGTCAACAACGCCGGCATCAACTCCGACAAGACCTTCGTCAAGATGGACCACGCGTCGTGGCGGAAGGTGCTGAGCATCAACCTCGACGGCGTCTTCAACTGCACCAAGGTCTTCATCGACCAGATGCTCCGGCAGAACTACGGGCGGGTGGTGAACATCACCTCCGTCATCGGCCAGATCGGCAACTTCGGGCAGGCGAACTACGCGGCGTCCAAAGCGGGGGTGGCCGCGTTCACGAAGTCGCTCGCCAAGGAGCTGGCCGGCAAGGGCGTCACCGTCAACGCGGTCGCTCCTGGCTTCATCGAGACGGAGATGATCGAAGGCATCCCGGACAAGGTCCGCGACAAGCTCCTCAGCCAGATCCCGCTCAAGCGGTTCGGGACGGCGGCCGAGGTGGCCCGCTGCGTGGTCTACATGGTCTCGGCCGACGGTGACTACATCACCGGCGCCGAGCTGTCGATCAACGGCGGGCTGTTGATGTAACGCCGAGCATCGACAGCGACATCATCGTCCACAGCGTCAGCGTCTGCGCCGCCAGCGTCCACGGCTGGAAGGCGAGCGTGGCGAGCGAGGCGGCGTCCTTGCGCCGCCCTTCGTAGACCACGCGAGTCTTGGACGGCATCACCCACGCCTCACCGGAGAGCACCTCTTCCCCGTGCTGGTTCGTGCAGACCGTCTGCAGGCGGAGGCGGTTGCGCTCGCCGATGACCTCGATGACCTCCACGCGCGCGGTGATGGTGTCGCCGAACTTCACCGGCTTCACGAACTTGAGCGACTGCGACAGGTAGATGGCGCCGGGGCCCGGCAGCTGGGTGCCGATGACGGCGGAGATCAAGCCCGCGGTGAAGATGCCGGGCGCGATGGGTCGCCTGAACGGGGTGGTGGCGGCATATTCGGGGTCCGAGTGCACGGGATTGTAGTCGCCCACGGCATCCACGAAAGCGGCGACGTCGTCGTCGTCCACCACCTTTGTCAGCTCGGCGCGGTCTCCAGGAGCGAGATCCGCGATCGTCTTGCCAATCATGTCGGCTCCTTCGTATCGAGTCGCTTCAGGATGGCGTTGATGCCGTCTTCCATGCGTTCCAGACGCTCTTCCAGCTCGACGATCTGCTTGGCGAC
>JBKKCN010000563.1:0-9611 GCA_046712525.1 Candidatus Rokuibacteriota bacterium | reverse complement strand
TCCGCGCGGCGGATGCAGTAGATGATGCCCGCCTGGTCGCGGTGGCGCGCGATAGCGGCCAGCACCTGCGAGAGCCGGTCCGCGCGCGGCCGCACGCGGTAGACGAGGTTCGGCCGATCGAACGAGCCCACGAGCACCACGGGGTCTTTCAGGTGCAGCTCGGCGATGATGTCGCCGCGCACTTGCGGCGTGGCCGTGGCCGTGTAGGCATGCACGGCGAGGTTGGGGAACGTCGCGCGCAGCATGCGGAGCTGGCGATATTCCGGGCGGAAGTCGTGACCCCACTGGCTGATGCAGTGGGCCTCGTCGACGGCAAAGAAGGCGGGGTTCGCGCGCGCCAAACGCTCGGCGAAGCCCTCCATCACGAGACGCTCCGGGGCCACGTACAGCAGGTGCAGCCGGCGCGCGTCGAGGCCGGCGAACACCTCCGCACGCTCTCGCCCCGTCTGGCTGCTGTTGAGATACGCCGCCGCCACACCCGCCTGGCGCAGGCCGTCGACCTGGTCCTTCATGAGCGCGATGAGAGGCGAGACCACGACGGCGAGCCGTCCCAGGTGCGCGGCGGGCGCCTGGTAGCAGAGTGACTTGCCGCCGCCCGTGGGCAGCACCACCAGCGAGTCGCGCCCATCGAGGATGG
This sequence comes from Candidatus Rokuibacteriota bacterium, assembly GCA_046712525.1. Classification (GTDB taxonomy): domain Bacteria; phylum Methylomirabilota; class Methylomirabilia; order Rokubacteriales; family CSP1-6; genus JBBDXO01. The sequence continues at coordinate 8,974 of JBKKCN010000563.1, read as the reverse complement.
CGCCGATGGCCTCGCCCTGCAACGGAAGGAAGCGGTCGTAACCCCAGACACGCCGGACGGTCTCGTGGACGAACTCAGACTGAATGATGCCGCGATCATGCCGAACGTCCGGTATCGCCGTCAACGACCAATATCGCGGACGGCCTACTCCGACGCCTCCGCGCTCGACAGGCGGCTGCCCGATCGCACGTCGTACACGAAGAGCGCGACGGCGATCAGGACCACCGCGAGCGCGGAGAGCTCCAGCGAGCGGCGCACGTCGATGAAGGCGCCCAGCACACCGACCGTGACCCCGCTGCCGGCGCGCAGGCCCAGCATCGCGGTGTTGAAGAGCCCGACGATGGTGCCGCGCAGCCGTGCGGGCGGCCGCATCTGCACGATGGTCTGGGCCATCGTCGTGATGGTGTTGTTGAAGATCCCCGCCAGCACGAGGAGGGCCACGGCCACGGGGTAGCTCTGCGCCATCGGGAAGAGGCCGATCGTCACCGCCCACAGGCCGGCGCAGACGATCGCCGCGCGCGCGTTCGGACGCAGCACGTTGGCGGCCTCCAGGAGCAGCACGCCGAGGATGGCCCCCGCCGCGTTGCCGGCGAGGAGCATGCTGTACCAGGCGCCGGCTTCGTCGGCGCCGAGGTGATGCGCGTACTCGGGCATCTGCGCCTGGAACGCGTTGCCGACGAAGAACGACGTGGCGCCGGCGAGCGCGATCATCGTCATGAGCCGCCGGTCGGGGCGCGCCTCCGCGAAGACATGCAGCGCGTCGGCGAAGCCAAACCGCCGCGTCCGCCGCGGGCCCCCGTGCTCGGAGTGGCCCGTATAGGGCGTGCGCACGAGGAAGATCGTGAACGGCAGGTAGATGAGGACGTTCGTGAGAAGCCCCCACGCGGGGCCGAGGAGCAGCATGAGGGCGCCACCCACCGCGGGGCCGACCAGGATGGCGAGGTAGCGACTACTCGCGTTGAGCCGGATGGCGCTCGGCAGGTCCTCTCTGCGCACCATGTCGTGGATGATGAGCTGCGAGGCGGGCGCGACGATGACTCCGGCCGCGCCGTGGACGAGCAGGATGACGACGGCGTGCCACATCTGGAGCGCGCCGGTGAGGAACAGCAGGCCCCAGGAGAGCGAGGCCACCATGTAGAGGCCCTGCGAGATCTGGATCAGCTTGCGGCAGTCGTGGCGGTCCGCAAGCGCGCCCGCGTGCAGCGAGAAGAGCAGGAAGGGTACCCAGTGACTGATGACGGCGAAGCCGCCCAGCGCGGGGGAATGGAAGACCTGGAAGATCACCCAGTAGCTGATGACGTGCTCGATGTTGTCGGCCGCCATCGACATGAAGTTCAGGACGAAATAGCGGCGATAGTCCGGGATGCGGAGGGCGGCGAACCGCGGAGCGGCGGCGGCGGTCACGTAGAGCTCCGGTGAACAGGCTCGGAGGGAGCGGTCAGGAGCTTCGCCGCAAGACCAGGTCGAGCTCGAGGCGGATGTTGTCGTCGACGCTGAGGACCGACGCCACCCGCGGAATCTGCAGACCGAGGTCAGCGAACCGGAAGGCCGTGCGTGCCCGCACGTCGACCTCGGCGCCGCTGAACGTCGCCGTCGCCTGCCAGGTCGTACGCCGCGTCACCGTCCGCACCGTGAAGTCGCCGGTAAGCTCGAAGGTCGCCGTCCCGCTCTGTGGCAGCGGCACGCTGAGGCCACGCACGTCGGTGGGGATGAACACCGCCGTGGGATAGCGCTCGGTCTCGAGCGTGTTGCGCCTGACGTAGCCGTCCCGTCGTGGCTGGTCGGTCGTCAACGTCCTCAGGTCGACCGTGAACCGCGACTGGCCGACGACGATGCGACCCTGGGCATCGAACGCGATGCCGCCCTCGATGGCGCGCGTGGTGCCCACGGCATCGTTGGAAAAGTTGACCCCGGCCAGCTGCTCGCGGATGCGATACCGCGCTTCGCTGCGCTCGGGAACGACCGTGTAGCGGGCGGGGCCCGCCGCCTGAGCGGACGCCGATCTCGCCGCCGGACTGGCGAGGGCAGTCATCATGATGAGGGCAGCCAGCCACCCGATGGCTGAGCGCGAACGACTCGTCACGACGGCCAGCTTACATGATGTTCGAATGAATCCCGTGTCGGGCGCGTCCTACCCGTGGGACGGGCGCCCGCGACCACGACGATCACCTCGTGGAGGAATGACAATGATGAAACGCTCACGGCCGGACGCGGGTCCGTGCCAGAACGTATCGGTCCTCGTCGGCGGCAAGCCCGCTCATACGGCGGCGGACACGTCCACGGTGGCGCCGGAGCGCCGCGCACGCTTGAAGGCGAGCCACGCGGCCGCGAGTCCGAAGAGCGCCATCATGAGCAGGGCATTCGCCAGCCAGTAGACCCACCAGCTCTTCATCACGATGCCGAGCCCGCGTTGCACGAGCGTCACCACGATGAAGTGGTGCACGAAGTAGAGCATCAAGGCGGTCTGGCCCGCGATCACGAGGGGGCGGAATCGGTAGCCCCTCACGGTCATGAGGTAGTACATCGCTGTCAGGCAGACGAAGATGACGCCGAGGACGCCGGCGGCGGTGGCGCCGCTCGGAATCCAGTGGTGGTTGAGGATATAGTCACGCGCGAAGCCGAGATGCGGTCGTCCTGGCGTCCACAGCTCCCATGCCACCGCCACCACCAGGCACACGACACCGGCGGTGCCGAGCAACGCGAAATATCGTGCCCGCTCGCGCTCCTCGGTCCGCGCGCGCATTCCCCAGCCGAGGACGAGCCCGATCAGCACGAGGCTCATCCACGGCCACAGCGGAAAGTCGTAGAACCACACCTCCGCCAGCTTCGGATGCCGCTCCACCCACCCCGTCAACGGCGCGAACACCTTGCTGAACGTCGCATACAGCACCACCGCGAAGGCCACGATCGCGTACCGCACTTCCGCCCGATGCACGACGTACAACAGGGGCGTGACGAGCAGGATCGCCACCCCGATCGTATGCAGCACGTTGCTCGCCAGCCACGAGTCCCCGGGAAACACGAGCACGTTCAGCAGATACCCCGCGGCGACGATCCCCAGCGCCCGCCGCGCATACTTCATCCCCGGCCGATTTCCCGCCTCGAACGACAGCGGCAGCACAAATCCCACGAGAAACAGAAACACGGGTCCCGCCACGCTCGTCGTGAAGTAAATCAGGTGATACCTCGCCCACCCCATATCCTGCCCAATCCAATACCGCGCCGTATGATTCACCACCATCAAAACCAGCGCGACCCCCCGCAACGCATCCAAATACCCAAACCGCTCACGCGGCATCGCCACTCCCAGTGTCAGGATCTCGCCGCCTCCGACCGTTCGGCGGGAACGGGTCGAACGTCGCGAGTGGGGACCCGTTCCTTTTCGAGGAGCGCCGCGGCTTTGCTGCGGTGCTGCCGAGCGTCGGGGGGCTTGGGGGGCCCTTCGAGACCCCCCATGTAACTAATCGCCCAGCCGCCCTCGGTCCGATTCGGCCACCATCCACGTGGTCCCCGCACCCCCGAAGCCCAAGCCGTTCCCGCCGAACGCGCAACGGTCCCGCGCCCGCACAACCTTACGAACGAGTGGGGTCAGCTCCCACTTTGACGACGAGCTTGCCAAAATTCTTCCCCTGAAGGAGTCCAATGAACGCGCGCGGCGCATTGTCGAGCCCGTCGACCACGTCTTCGCGGTACTTGAGCCGCCCGTCCTTGACCCACTGCGTGCAGTCACGCAGAAAGTCCGGAAACCGATCCAGGTGATCGCTCACGATGAAACCCTTGATGAGAGCGCGGTTGACGAGAATGGGAGCGAGGTTGGGACCCGGCGGCAATTCCGTCGCGTTGTACTGCGAGATGATGCCGCAGAGCGGGATGCGCGCGTTCTGGTTGATGAGCTTCAGCACCGCCTTCAGGACGTCGCCGCCCACGTTGTCGAAGTAGACGTCGATCCCCTTCGGGCATGCCTCTTTCAGTGCCGTGTACACGTCCTGGGTCTTGTAGTTCACGCAGGCGTCGAACCCGAGCTCCTTGACGACGTAGTCGCACTTGTCCTGCGAGCCCGCCACGCCCACCGCACGCGCGCCCTTGATCTTCGCGATCTGCCCCACGGCGGAGCCGACCGCCCCCGACGCCGCCGACACCACCACCGTCTCGCCGGGCTTCGGCTGGCCGATGTCGAGCAGGCCCACGTACGCGGTCATGCCCGGCATCCCGAGCACGCCTGTGGCCGTCGAGATCGGCGCCTGCTTCGGATCGAGCTTGCGCACGCCCGCGCCTTTCGACAGCGCGTACGACTGCCAGCCGTCGTAGCCGGCCACGAGCTCGCCCTTGGCGAACCCTGGGTGCTTCGATTCGACGACCTCGCTCACGGTGCCGCCCACCATCACCTGGCCCAGCTCGACGTTGGCGGCGTAGGACTTGCCCTCCGACATGCGGCCGCGCATGTAGGGGTCGAGCGAGAGATAGATGGTCCGGCACAGGATCTGGCCGTCGGCCGGCGCCGGTATCGGCGCGTCGACAATCTCGAAATCACCCGGCTTCGGCTCGCCGACAGGACGGCTCTTGAGCAGCACTCGACGGTTCACGTTTGCAGGCAAAGGGTAGACCTCCCGCGCGGATTGTCCCCCCCGCCCGCCCGCCTTGCAACCGTACGAGCCCTTCGCTATGGTGCCTCCATGACGGCCACCACCCACCTCGCCGAGTTCATTCTGAAGCTCACGCCGGCCGACGTACCCGACGCCGTGCTCGCGCAGGTGCGGCGCGCGGCGCTGGACACCATCGGGTGCATGCTCGCGGGTGCCTCCGAGCCGGTGGCCCTGATCACGCGGGCGATCGCGCGCGCCGAGGGTGGCGCTCCCCTGTGCACCGTGCTCGGAACGTCGCTGCGCACGGCGCCCACGTGGGCCGCGCTCGCCAACGGCGCCGCCGGGCATGCGCACGACTTCGACGACACGAACTTCGCCCTCATGGGCCATCCGAGCGCGCCGCTGCTCGCAGCCGCCCTGGCGTGCGGGGAAGCCGAGATGACCGACGGCGCCACCGTCGCCCTCGCCTACGTCATCGGCTTCGAGATCGACGCCGCCCTCGGCGCGACGCTGAACCCGGAGCACTACACGCGCGGCTGGCATGCCACCACGTCCATCGGCACCCTCGGGTGCGCGGCGGCGGCGGCGCGCATTCTCGCGCTCGATGCCGTGCAGACGCGCCACGCGCTCGGCATCGCGGCCTCGCTCGCCTCCGGGCTCAAGGAAAACTTCGGCTCCATGACGAAGCCGTACCACGCGGGACACGCGGCGCGGAACGGCGTGCTCGCTGCCCAGCTCGCGCGCGAGGGATTGACCGCCTCGGACAGCGCGCTCGACGGCCGCCAGGGCTATGCGGCGGCCTTCTCGGGCGCGACGCTGCCCGCCGACGCCTTCGACGGTCTTGGCCGGCGCTGGGAGATCGTGCGCTCGGGCATCGCGGTCAAGCCGTATCCGTCGTGCGCGCTCACCCATGCCGCCATCGACGCCCTCGTCGAGCTGCGTGAGGCCCATCGCCTGACCGCCGCGCAGATCGCCGACGTCCAGGTCGGCGTCAACCGCGTGGTGCCCGACGTGCTGCGCCACGACCGGCCGCGCTCACCCCTGGAGCGCAAGTTCTCCATGCAATTCTGCGCGGCAGCCGCCCTCGCGCGCGGCGGCGTCGGCCTCGCCGACTTCGAGGATCGTCCGGTGGACGCCGACGTGCAGCGCTTGATGGACCACGTGAACATGGTGGTCGACCCGGAGATGCCGGACGGCCTCGAGCAGCATGCGTGGAGTCGCGTGCGCGTGCGTCTGACCGACGGCCGCACGCTGGACTCGCCCGCGCGCGGCGCCTCCGGACATGCCGATCAGCCCCTCAGCGACGCGCAGCTGCGCGCCAAGTTCCTCACGTGCGCGGGCGCACTCCCGCGCGAGGTGGCGGAGGGCGTGGCCGACCAGATCGCGCACTTCGACGAGATCCCCGACATCCGCGCGCTGACGTCCCGGCTCGTCACCGGCCTCGAGTAGCGTGGCCTCCGCGCAGGCCTGGGTGTCCACCGTCGGCGCTGGCCTCTGGCACGCCGACGACCTCGACCACTGGCAGCGCGAGCCCGCCGTGCCCGACACAGCGCGCCTTTTCGCACTCGCCGCCGACGGCGATCTGCTCGTCGCCGGCGGCGAGGGCTACATCTACCGTCGTGACGGCATGCGGTGGACGACCTTGCCGCTCCCCTCGCCCGAACTGCAGCCGTGGTCGCTCGCCGTGAGCGCGGAGACAGTGCTCGCAGGCTGCCGGCCCCTCGCCCTGCTGCGCTCCGACGACGCCGGCGAGCACTGGCGCGCGCTCGAGCTCACGCTGCCACCGGACACTCCGCAGCCGCACACACCGCGGGTGACCGCGATCCTCGTCGAGGGCGAGACGATCTGGTGCGGCGTGGAGGTCGGCGGCGTCTTCCGTAGCGATGAGGCGGCAAGCACTGGAGCGCCGTCAATGAAGGGCTGCCGTCGCTCGACATCCACGCTCTCGCACGCGGCGGCGACGCGCTGCTGGCCGCCACGCCGCGCGGCATCGCCCGCTACGAGGGCGCGTGGTCGACCGCCGCCCTGCACGCGCCATGGCGCTACTGCCGCGCGCTGGCCTCGCTCCCCGGCGGGGACGTGCTGTGCGGCCTGGGCGATGGCCCACCCGGAACGCGCGGCGGGGTGGTGGTATCGGAGGACGGCGGCCTTTCGTGGCACTCGGCCCTCTTCCCCGGCACGTCGGCGAGCACCGTGTGGAGCATCGCGGCCGCGGACGGGCAGGCGCTGGCGGCCGCCATCGGGGGCGAGCTGTTCAGCAGCGAGGACGACGGGCGCACGTGGGCGCGGGTGACGCGGACGTTTCAAGAGGTGCGCGCGGTTCTATTCCACTGAGGAGAGAACGAGCATGGCTGGAGTGCTGGACGGAATCAAGATCCTGGAATTGGCGCGGGTGCCTCCCGCCGAGATGCCCGCCATGATGCTGGCCGACATGGGCGCCGAAGTGCTGAAGATCGAGACCCCCGAACCCGACCGGCCCACCGGCGACGAGTGGACCCGGCGCGCCGTGCACAGCTTCACCAATCGCAACAAGCGCTCCATGACGCTCAACATGAAAGCGCCCGAGGGCCAGGCCATCTTCCGCAAGCTCGCCGCCACCGCCGACGTCCTCGTGGAAGGCTTCCGGCCGGGCGTGATGAAGCGACTTGGCGCCGACTACGACTCGCTCAAGACGCTCAACCCGCGCCTCGTGTACTGCTCGCTGTCGGGCTTCGGCCAGGACGGCCCCTACAAGAACTATCCGGCGCACGACATGAACTACCTGTCGCTGGCAGGCGTCCTCGGTCTCATCGGGGATGCGGGCAGCAAGAAACCGGTGATCCCGCTCAACCTCGTGGCCGACTACGCGGGCGCCAGCCTGCACGGCGCCCTCGGCATCGTGCTCGCGCTGTTCGCGCGAGAGCGTACGGGCCGAGGCCAGCACGTGGACGTCTCGTACCTGGACACCACCGTCTCGCTGCTGGCGGCGACGCCCAACATGCGCTTCTTCTTCAGCGACGGCATCTCGCCCAAGCGCGGCGAAGGCTTCCTCGGCGGCTCCTACCCGTACTACGCGATCTACGAGACGAAGGACGACAAGCTCCTCACCATCGGCTGCACGGAGCCGTGGCTGTGGGACAACTTCTGCAAGGCCATCGGGCGCCCGGATCTGAAAGCCTTCGCGCGCAAGCCGGATCAGTTCGTGCGGGCGGCCGACGACAAGGAAGAGGCGGCGCGCCGCGAGATCGAAAGCATCATCCGGACGAAGAACCGCGACGAGTGGTACGAGCAGCTCGTGAGGGCCGACGTGTGCGTGGGCAAGGTGTACGACGTCGACGAGATGGTGAAGGACCCGCAGATCAACCACCGTCAGATGATCGTGGACATCGAGCACCCCACCCAGGGCCGCATCAAGCAGTTCGGCATCGCCATCAAGCTGTCCGACACCCCCGGCACCATTCGCAGCGCCTCGCCGCTCAGCGGTGAGCACACCGACGCCATCCTCAAGGACCTGGGCATGAGCGCCACGGAGGTGGCCGGACTGCGCGAGCGCAAGGTCGTGGAGTAGGAGGGCACGCCTGGGCCGTCGCTGACGTGGAGCCGCGCTGGCGGCAGCTCGCCGTCCTCTCCCTCGCCGAGCTCCTCGCGCTCTCCCTGTGGTTCACCGCCTCCGCGGTCCTGCCTGCGCTGTCGCGCGAATGGCACCTCGACGACGGCGGTCGTGCGGGCCTCACCATCGCCGTGCAGCTCGGGTTCATCGTGGGCACCTTCGGCAGCGCGCTCGCGAATCTCGCGGACGTCTGGCCGGCGCGCCGGCTCATGGTCGTGAGCGCGCTCGTGGGCGCCGTCGCCAACGGCGCCGTCGCCGTGTGGGTGGACAGCCTCGGCCCCGCCCTCGTCCTTCGCTTCCTCACCGGTGTGTGCATGGCGGGCGCCTACCCGCCCGCGATGAAGATCATGGCCACGTGGTTCCGTGAAGGCCGCGGCCTCGCCATCGGCATCCTCGTGGGCGCGCTCACGGTGGGCTCCGCCACACCGCACCTGATTCGCGGAGTGACCGACCTGCCGTGGCGCCACACACTGCTGGCCGCCTCCGTGCTCGCGGTCCTGAGCGCCGTGGTCACGCACCTCTTCGTGCGCGAAGGGCCCCACGCCTTTCCCGCCGCACGCTTCGACGCCAGCATGGCGGGCGCCGTCTTCCGGCTGCGGGGGCCGCGCCTGGCGACCTTCGGCTATCTCGGTCACATGTGGGAGCTGTACGCGATGTGGGCGTGGATCGGCGTCTTCCTCGCCGACAGCCTGCACGCGCGCGGCGGCGGCGACTACGCCGGCCTCAACCCGGCCGCCGCCACCTTCGTCGTCATCGCGCTCGGCGCCCTCGGCTGCTACGCGGGCGGTCTCATCTCCGATCG
>JBKKCN010000562.1:0-4720 GCA_046712525.1 Candidatus Rokuibacteriota bacterium | reverse complement strand
GTCCGCGGGCGCGCGGGCCTCCGTCGGGCGCGACCGGGCCGCATGATGCCCTCGCTCGGCGACGTCTCCGGCGACGAGTTCCGGGTGGCCCTGCACCGCGCGGCGGACTGGATCGCCGACTACCGGGAGACGATCGAGAGCCGTCGCATCATTCCGAGCATCGCGCCGGGCGACATCGCATCGACGCTGCCCGCGCAGGCGCCCGAGGCGCCGGTGCCGCTCGCCGCCATCCTGGACGACCTGGATCGCCTCATCATGCCGGGCATCGTGCACTGGGGCCATCCCGCCTTCCTCGGCTACTTCGGCTCCACCACCACCGCTCCCGGCATCCTCGGCGAGATGATCGCCGCCGCGCTGAACGTGAGCGCGATGACGTGGCGCACCTCGCCCGCCGCCACCGAGCTGGAGACCGTCGTCCTCGACTGGATGCGGACGATGATGGGACTGCCCGCCGGGTTCGAGGGCATCGTGTACGACACCGCGTCCATCGCCACCCTGCACGCGCTCGCCGCCGCGCGCGAGGCCATCGGCCTCGACGTGCGCCGCGAGGGGCTGGCCGGACGCGGCGAAGTGCCGCGTCTCATGATCTACGCCTCCGACCAGGCGCACAGCTCCGTCGACAAAGCCGCCATCGCCCTCGGCCTCGGCGAGACGTCCGTGCGGCGTGTGGACACCGACACGGAATACCGCATGAGCCCCACCGCGCTGCGCGCGGCCATCGCGCGCGATCTGCGGCTGCGCCGCCGTCCTCTGGCCGTGGTGGCGACCGTCGGCACCACCTCCACCACCGCCGTCGATCCGGTGGCCGAGATCGCCGATGTGTGCCGCGAGCACGGCCTCTGGCTGCACGTCGACGCCGCGTACGGCGGCGCCATGGGCGTGGTGCCGGAGGGGCGTTGGGCGATGCGGGGGGTCGAGCGCGCGGACTCGGTGGTCGTGAACCCGCACAAGTGGCTCTTCGTCCCGCTCGACTTCAGCGCGCTCTACATGCGGCGGCCGGAGACACTGCGCGCCGTCTTTTCGCTGGTGCCCGAGTACCTGCGCGGGGACGCGGCCCACGCCGAGCGCAACTACATGGATTACGGCCTGCAGCTTGGCCGCCGCTTCCGCGCGCTCAAGGCATGGATGGTTCTGCGTGCGTTCGGTGTGGACGGTATCGTCGCGCGCATCCGCGAGCATCGGCGCCTGGCCACCCTCCTCGCGAACTGGATCGACGCCGAGCCCGGCTTCGAGCGCGCGGCCCCCGTGACCATGGGCGTGGTGTGCTTTCGCGCAACGCCCGCCGCGCTGCGCGAGACGGCGCTCGACGACTTCAACGAGCGCCTCGCCGCCGCCGTGAATGGTTCCGGCGAGGCCTACCTGACGCACACGCGACTGCGCGGCCGCCTGTGGCTGCGGCTGGCCATCGGCAATGTGCTCACCACCGAGCGTCATGTCGCCCACACGTGGGATCTGCTCCGCCAGGCCGCTTCCGCTCCCGAGGTCAAAGCCGCGTAGTTGCGCTCAGCTCTGCCGCTTGCGGCGGAGCGCTGGAGTGGTCTACGCTCCCCGGCATGAAAATCACCAGGGTAGAAGCGCTGCACTGTGACGGCGGCTGGCGGCCATGGACGTTCGTGCGAGTCGAGACCGACGACGGCCTCGTGGGCTGGGGCGAGTGCAGCGACAACCGCAGCCCGCACGGCCTCGCGGGCTGCGTGCGCGACTTCGCCGATCTCCTCATCGGAGAGGATCCGCGTCCCGTGGAGCGCTTGTACTGGGACATGCTGCGGCGCGTACGTCAGAACTCCGGGGGCGTCACGCACAAAGCCCTCGCCGGCATCGAGCTGGCGCTGTGGGACATCAAGGCGAAGGCGCTCGGCGTGCCCGTCTACGAGCTCTTCGGCGGCCCCCTGCGCGACCGCGTGAGGCTCTACTGGTCACACTGCGGAACGACGCGCGCGCGCATGGGCGACTTTCTGGGCACCCCACCCCTGCGCACATACGACGACGTCGCGAACCTCGGGCGCGAGGTGGTGGCGCGCGGATTCACGGCGCTCAAGACGAACATGGTCATTCCCGGCGAGCCCGCCACCGTCTACTTCCCCGGCTTCGCGAGCGGCATGAACACCACGGATGGCGCGCCCACGGTGGAGATCCTCGACGCCATCGACCGGCTCATCGGCACCTTCCGTGACGCGGTGGGGCCACGCGTGGGCCTCTGCCTCGACCTCAACTACAACTTCCGCACGGAAGGCGTGCTGCGGATCGCGAAGCTGCTCGAACGCTACGACATGCAGTGGCTCGAGTACGACAACTGGGACGCGGACGCGCTCCTGCAGATCAAGCAGTCGACCTCCACGCGCCTGGCCTCGTGCGAGAGCCTCAATACGCTCCGGCAGTACCGGCCCTTCCTGGAGCGCCACGCGGTGGACGTGGCCATCATCGACGTGCCGTGGAACGGCTTCTCGCAGTCCGTGCAGATCGGTCGCCTCGCGGAGGCGTGCGAGATCAACATCGCCCCGCACAATTACTACAGCCACCTCGCCGACCTGCACTCGCTGCACCTGTGCGCGGTGCTGCCGAACGTGCGCATCATGGAGATCGACATCGACGACGTGCCGTGGAAGGGCGCGCTCGTCACGCGGCCGCCCGTCATCCGCGACGGCCACATCTGGCTCACCGAGGCACCGGGCTGGGGCGCCGACATCGACGAGCGCGTGCTTCGCGAGCACGCGTGGCCACGTCCGGGTGGTCGTGGGCGCCAGCTCTTCTACGGCATGGACCCGGGCCAGATGACCGCGCCCCCGCGCGAGACTTCAGCTTAGCGGATGGGGTAGAGATCCTCGCGCGTCACCGGCGCCACGCCGGTGGTGGGGTCACGGTGCTTGCGCATCAGCACCTGGTAGAGGCCGATGGAGCCCGTCTCGAAGCCGACCGCGGAGCACGTGAGATAGAGGAGCCAGGTGCGGTAGACACGCTCGCCGACGAGCGCGCGCGCTTCGGCGGCGCGGGCGGTGAGGCGTTCCACCCACTGGCGACAGGTGCGCGCGTAGTGCAGCCGCAGCCCCTCCACGTCGAGAATCTCCCAGCGCGCGCGCTCCATCTCGGCCAGCATGGCGGTGAAGCCGGGGATCTCCGCGTTGGGAAAGACGTACCGGTAGAGAAAGTCGGTCTGGCTCGTGGCCTGCCAGTGGAACTCGTGCGTGATGCCGTGGTTGAGGTAGAGACCGCCGTCTTCGAGGAGCGCACGCACCCGGCCGAAGAAGGCGGGGTAGTTGGCGACGCCGACGTGCTCGATCACGCCCACGGCGGCAATCTTGTCGTAGCGTGCATGCGCGGGAATGTCACGCGCGTCCCGGTACTCGACGAGGCAGCGATCCCCGAGGCCCTCGCGCCGGATGCGATCGGCGGCAAAATCCGCCTGCGCGCGCGACAGCGTGACGCCGTGAGCGTGCACGCCGTAATGCTGAGCGGCCCAGATGGCGAGGCTGCCCCAGCCACAGCCAATGTCGAGCATGCGCTCGCCCCGCTGCAGGCGCAGCTTCCGGCACACGAGGTCGAGCTTGTCGGCCTGCGCCTGCTCGAGGCTGTCCTTCGGATCGCGGTAGTAGGCGCAGGTGTAGACCATGAGCGGATCGAGGAAGAGCGCATAAAACTCGTTGGAGAGGTCGTAGTGGTAGGCCACGGCCTCCGCGTCCCGCCGCTTCGCACGCACCACGCTCATGCCGGCCTCCTGTGCGCGCCGTCCGTCTCCCGCATTCCGAAGATGCTGCCGAAGACGACGTGCCGCCGTGTGACGTCGAAGCGAAGCGCGAGGCGGACGACGCCGCGCGCCACGGCATCGGGCAGCCGGTCCGTTTGCCGGCCGAGCCAGCCTCGCTCGCCCGCGCCGTAGAGGCCGATGATGCGCCGCGCGTACGCGGGCAGCGGCGCCCCCTCATGGAGGAACGCGACGACCGCGTCCGCTGCCAGCCGGCCGCTGCGGATGGCAGGGCCGATGCCCTCACCGCTCAGGTCGCGCGCGAGGCCGGCGGCGTCGCCCACCAGGCAGAACCGCGCGCCCGCGAGTCGGCGCGGTGCCTGCCGCCGCACCACGTAGGCGTGCCCGCGGAAGGGCTCGATCTCGACGCCCGCGGGCAAGCGTCCGGAGTCCCGCAGCATCTGGACGAGCGCTCCCCGCCGCCTCGGAAGGCTGCCGTCGGCAGCGCCCGTGCAACCGACGCCGATGTTGATCACGTCCTCTTTGGGGAAGTACCAGCCGTACCCGCGCAGGTCCGGCTCCAGGTAGAGCTCGGGGGCGTCCGTCACCCACGACTCCGCGGCACGCCCCGGCGGCAACCGCGTCTCACTCTCCTGCGCGACCACGACCTCTTCGCGCTCGGACACATCGCCGAGCGCGCGCGCCACCGGACAGCGATGACCACCCGCGCCGATCACGACCGCCGCCCGCAGCGCGCCCTGCGACGTCTGCACCACGACGCCGTCGGATGCGGTCTCGACGGCGGTGACACGCACTCCCTCCCGCACGTCGGCGCCGGCGGCCGCGGCGCGCTGCAGCAGGTGGTGATCGAACTCGCGGCGCACGATGCCGTAGCTGGCCGGACGCCCCCAGCGCGTCTCGTGGCGCCTGCCCTCGAACGCCAGCGCGCAGGCGGCGAAGGGCTGGATGGTGAGCGGATACTTCTCGGGATCGAGCTCGAGATCGTCGAGCGCGGCGCGCGTGACCCAGCCCGCGCACACC
>JBKKCN010000561.1:0-2816 GCA_046712525.1 Candidatus Rokuibacteriota bacterium | reverse complement strand
TCAAGATCGAGATGCCGGGCGGACGCGGCGGCGATGGCATGGGCGGCAATCGTCACGGGTTCGACTTCCAGAACCTGCACCGCAACAAGCGCGCGCTGTCGCTGAACCTGCGCGATGCCGAGGGCGTGGCCATCCTCAAGCGGCTCGCGCGCGATGCCGACATCCTGGTCGAGAACTATCGGCCCGACGTGAAGCGGCGCCTGGGCATCGACTACGACGACCTGCGCGCCGTCAACCCGCGGCTGATCTACGGCAGCATCTCGGGCTTCGGTCAGAGCGGCCCGTATCGCGACCGGCCCGGCGTCGACCAGATCGCGCAGGGCATGGGCGGGCTGATGTCCATTACCGGCATTCCGGGCCAGGGACCGGTGCGCGTCGGCATTCCCATCGCCGACCTGTGCTCCGGAATCCTGCTCGCGCAGGGCATCCTCGTGGCGCTCCTCGAGCGCGAGCGCACGGGCGAGGGCAAGTGGGTGCACACCTCGCTGCTGGAAGCGATGCTGTCCATGCTCGACTTCCAGGCCTCGCGCTGGTTGATGAGTGGAGAAGTTCCGCCGCAGGCGGGCAACAACCATCCCACCGGCATTCCCACCGGCGTCTTCGAGACGAAGGACGGCCACATCAACATCGCCGCCTCCGGCGACGACCTCTACGATCGCCTCTGCCGAGCCATCGCGCGGCCGGATCTGCGCACCGATCCGCGCTTCGCGACCTCCAACGCGCGCTCCGCCAATCGGGACGTGCTGATGGAAGTGTTCATGCCGATCACGCGGCAGAAGACGAGTGCGGCGTGGATCACCATCCTCAACGACGCGGGCGTGCCGTGCGGGCCCATCTATCGCGTCGACGAGGCGTTCGCCGATCCGCAGGTGCGGCATCTGGAGATCGCGCAGCCGGTGAAATCTCCGGTCCTCGGTGACATCACGATCCTCGGGCACCCGGTCTCGCACGGCACCACGCGCCAACCCATTCGCGCGCCGGCCCCCGAGCTGGGCCAGCACAACGAGGAGATCCTCACCTCCATCGGCTACACGAAGGAGCAGATCGCGGACCTCGCGCAGCGCGGAGTTATTTGATGAAGCTCGGCGTGTGGATCCCGAACTGCCGCCACCTGGCGACGCCCGCCTTGATTCGGGCCACGGCCGTCCGCGCCGAGCAGCTCGGCTATGAATCCGTGTGGGTCAGCGACCACGTGGTGGCACCGCACGCCAACGTCGTCAACTTCGGCGAGACCATCTTCGATCCGCTCGTCACGCTCGCCGTCCTCGCCGGCGCCACCTCCCGCGTCCGGCTCGGCACCACGGTGCTCATCGTGCCGTACCGTAATCCCGTCGTGACCGCCAAGATGATCTCGTCGCTCGACGCGCTCAGCGGCGGGCGCGTCGTCTTCGGGGTGGGCGCGGGATGGGTGGCTGCGGAGAGTGCGGCGCTGGGCGTGCCTTTCGCGGAGCGCGGCGCGATGACCGACGAATACCTGGATGCGATGCACGAGCTGTGGACGAGCCCCGCGCCGTCATTCGCCGGCAAGTACACGCAATTCAGCGGGCTCGTGTTCGAGCCCAAGCCCGTGCAGAAGCCGCACCCGCCCCTCTGGGTGGGCGGGCATAGCCCCGCCGCGCTGCGCCGTGCCGTGCGCTTCGGCGCCGCCTGGCACCCGATCAATCGTCCTCCGGAGGAGCTGCGGGCGGGCCGGGCGGAGCTCGCACGCCTGTCCGAGCTGCGGGGACGGCCGTCGCCGCCTGCCCTCACGCTTCGGAGCGACGTCCGCATTCTGGCGCCCGGGGCCGAGGCGCCGCCTTCCTCCCACGCGGGACGCGTGCTCGCGGGCGAGCCGGCCGCCCTCGTCGATCAGATCAACGAGCTGGCCGAGTGCGGCGTGGAGCACCTCGTCCTCGAGTTTCTCGCCGCCGACGGCCCTGATCTGGACGAGCAGATGGTGGACTTCGCCGAGCGCGTGCGGCCCGCGCTCGCCAGCCAGAGGGGAGAGCAGGATGCCTGAGGCAACCGATCTGTTCGAGATCGTGCAGACCACGCGCGCGATGCGCCGGCTCAAGCCGGACCCGGTGCCCGACGAGCTGATCCGCAAGATCTTGCAAGCGGGCGTGTGCGCGCCCAACGGCGGCAACACGCAGCGCTGGCGCTTCCTCGTCATCAAGGACACGAAGATCAAGCAGCAGGTGCAGGTGTTCTACAAGCGCGCCTTCGACGAGGTGATCGGCCCGCGTTATCTCACCAGCAGTCCGCCCCCGGGCGTCACCAAGGAGCGGTACCTGCGCCAGCACGCGGCCGTGGAGCATCTCACCAACCACTTTCACGAAGCGCCGGTGTGGATCGTCGCCTGCCTGGACGAAGGGACGGCCGCGCCCACGCGCTGGTCGGGCGCATCGATCTATCCAGCGGTCCAGAACATGCTGCTGGCGGCGCGCGCGCTCGGGCTCGGCGCCACCCTGACCACTCGGCATCTGCTCTACGAAAAGGAAACGGAAGCCGCCCTCGGCCTGCCGCCGGGCGTCCACTCCTACGCCATCCTTCCCATCGGCTATCCCGTGGGGAAGTTCGGCCCCGTCGGCCGCGGCGCCCTCGCCGACATCGTGTACGCGGAGCGGTGGGGCCAGCCGTACCGGAGTCTCTAGCGCACCCAGATCTGAGTCGTACACTGGGCGTCATGCGCCGGACCCCCCGCCTGCTCGCGCTCGGCGCCGTCGTGATGCTTACGCTGCCCGGAGGCACCTTGGCCGATCCCAAGGTGTGGGCGCTGCTCGAAGGCGGCGGTCAGGTCGTCCTCGTTCGCCACGCCATCACCACCCCGGGCGTCG
>JBKKCN010000560.1:0-6773 GCA_046712525.1 Candidatus Rokuibacteriota bacterium | reverse complement strand
GCCGTCCGATCGCGTTCGATCGAATGGAACGCGTGACCAAGACCACTTGCATGAGCCTCGAGCGGAAAGCCAAGTTCAGAATCGAGGACGAGACGCGCGGTGCCGGACACCTGTCCGTCGGCATTCCTCGCGACAAGCTGAATCGCGTAATCGTCGTAGGCGTCCGATTCTCTGGCGTCGGGGAAGTTGTTCCGGTCGAGAAATCCACGCTCGATGCAGTAGACGTCATAGCGAAGCCGCTGAATCTCGGCCAGCATTTTTTCTCCCCCGGGCGTCAGGCCACCCGTGCCGCAGCGGAATTGGCGCTGTTACAGCGTCATAGTGGAAATCGATTTCCACATCCGTCGGCAGTATATCCGTCCTATGACGTCAAAGAGGGAAATTCGACCTGAATGTCACGCTGGCACTTGAAAACTTTACGTAAATAATTATGACGCTTTCGTAAAATATTCCGACGCTATTCCCCTCCCACGGTGACGCCGGCGAGACGCTCGAGCACCTTCACGATCGCGGAGCCATCCTCTTTATTGAGACCAGCCGCTCGGGCCATCTGGTACACCTGCTGCGTGACGTTGGCGAGGAGCAGCGGGACGCCGAGCTGCTTCGCGAACGCGGTCTCGAGCTCCTGATCCTTGTACGAGATGTCGACGGTGCCGCCGGGCGAGAAGTCGCGACGAAGCATCCTCGGCACGCGCCACTCGAAGGCGTAGCTGGTGCCCGTGCTCACGCGAACCACGTCGTAGATCGTCTGACGGGTCGAGGCCCGCCTTCACGCCGAGCACGAGCGCCTCTGCCACCGCCACCGTGTTCACCTGCACGAGCATGTTGTTCACGAGCTTCATCGCGAGCCCCTGGCCCAGCGTGCCCACGTGGAACAGATTCTTGCCCATCGCGCGGAAGATGTCCTCGCACGCGGCGAACGTCTCCTTCGCACCGCCCGCGATGATCGACAGCTCTCCGGTCGCCGCACGCTCGGTGCCGCCGCTCACCGGCGCATCGAGCATGGCGATGCCGCGCGCGGCGAGCTGCTCGCCCAGGCGCTGCGCCACGAAGGGATCGATGGTGCTCATGCACACCACGATGTGCCCCGCCGCCGCACGCTTGATGATGCCGTGCTCACCGGCGATCACGTCCTGCGCCTGCGCGGTGGTCTCCACGATGCAGACCGTGCGGTCCGTCGCCGCCGCCACCGCTTGCGCGGACTCCGCCTTCGCGGCGCCCCGCGCGATGAGCCGCTCCACCTTCCCCGCATCGATGTCGTGCACGACGAGCGCGAAGTCCGCCTTGACGAGGTTGAGCGCCATCGGCCCCCCCATGTTCCCGAGCCCGATGAATCCGACCTTCCCGGCCATTCCGTCCTCCTTGGCTGCGCGGCCATGATTTGTGGTATCAGTCCAACGAGCAACCCCGACCCCCAAGGAGAGCGACATGGCGACTTCGGTTGGATTCATCGGTGTCGGCAACATGGGCAACCCCATGGCGGCGAACATCCTCAAGGCCGGCTTTCCGATGACGGTCTTCGACCTGAGCCCCAAAGCCATGGAAAATCTCGTGAAGGCGGGCGCGAAGGCCGCCGGTTCGGCGCGCGAGGTGGCCGAGAATTGCGAGGTGGTGCTGACCTCGCTGCCCGCCTCGCCGGACGTCGAAAAGGCGTACCTCGAGCCGGGCGGGCTCATCGAGCGTGCCAGATCCGGAACGATCCTCGTCGACCTCAGCAGCGTGCTGCCGTCCACGCCGCGGAGGATCGAGCCGAAGGCGAAGGAGAAGGGTCTCGGCTTCCTCGAGGCGCCGGTGAGCGGTGGGGTGAGCGGCGCCGCCGCCGGCACGCTCGCCATCATGGTGGGCGGCGACGCGGAGACGCTCAAGCGCGCCCAGCACGTGCTCAAGCCGATGGGCCCGAACATCTTCCACGTGGGGCCCGCGGGTGCGGGCAACACCGTGAAGGCGATCAACAACATGATGGCCTCAGTGAACTCGCTCGCGATGATGGAGGGCGTCGCCGTCGGCGTGAAAGCCGGGCTCGACCCCATGACCATCTACGAGGTGGTCAAGGCGAGCAGCGGCGGCAGCAAGGCGCTCGAGCGCATCCCGCGCGCCATCGTGCCGCGCAACTTCGAGCCGGGCTTCAAGGTCGCGCTCATGAACAAGGATCTGGAGACGTTCAACACCATCGCGAAGGAGCTCCACGTGCCGGTGTCGTTTGCCAACGTCGCCCAGCGCTACCAGCAGGCGGCGATGGCGGCCGGGCTCTCCGAGCAGGACACCACGGCCGCGATGATCATCATCGAGCGACTCGCGTGCATCGAGGTCTCGAAGGGAGGCAAGACGTGAAAGCCGCCATCTTCCACGGAGCGCACAAGCCGCTGACGATCGAGCACGTCGAGATCGCCACGCCGATCAAGCGAGAAGTGCTGGTGCGCACCGTCGCCTCCGGCGTGTGTCACAGCGACCTGCACTTCGTCGACGGCTACTATCCGTTTCCGACGCCGGCCATTCTCGGCCACGAGGCGGCGGGGATCGTCGAGGCGGTGGGGCCGCAGGTGAGCGAGTTCAAGGCGGGTGACCACGTGATCGCCTGCCTCTCCGTCTTCTGCGGGGCGTGCGACTATTGCCTGACGGGCAAGACGCACCTCTGTCAGAAGCGTCCCGCGCGCGCGAAGGACGAGCCGCCCGTCTTCACGTGGAACGGACAGCCCGTTCACCAGTTCGCCAGCCTTTCCGCGTACGCGGAGCAGATGCTGGTGCACGAGAACGCGCTGGTGAAGATCGACGACGAGATGCCGCTCGCCCAGGCGGCGCTCATCGGCTGCGGCGTCACCACCGGCGTGGGCGCGGTGCTCAACACGGCGCGCATCGAGGCGGGCTCCACGGTCGCGGTCTTCGGCGCCGGGGGCGTCGGGCTCGCCGCCATCCAGGGCGCACGCATCGCGGGCGCGCGGATGATCATCGCGGTCGACACCGTGGACTCGAAGTTCGCCAAGGCGAAAGAGTTGGGCGCGACCCACACGGTCAACGCGAAGACCGACGACCCCGTGAAGGCCATCCGCACGCTCACGAACGGCGGCGTGGATTACTCGTTCGAGGCGATCGGACTGAAGATCGCGGCCGAGCAGTGCTTCGACTGCATCCGTCCCGGCGGCACCGCCACCATCATCGGCATGATCCCGGTGGGCCAGAAGATCGAGCTCGACGGGCCGATGTTCCTGCGCGAGAAGAAGATCCAGGGCTGCAGCATGGGCAGCAATCGCTTCAAGGTCGACATGCCGCGCTACATCGAGTTCTACCGTCAGGGCCGTCTGAAGCTGGACGAGATGATCAGCCGCCGCGGCAAGCTCGAAGACGTCAACGAAGCCTTCCGCGCTATGAAAGCGGGCGAGGTCGCTCGCACGGTCCTGATGTTCGACTAGGTTCTGCTACTGCACGCGCAGGCGCGGGTCGAGGAGGTCGCGCAGGCCGTCGCCGAGCAGATTCAGGCTGAGCCCGGCGAGGGTGAGGGCGACGCCCGGGCAGAGGCTGACCCAGAACGCCTCGCGGATGACGTTCTTCCCACTGGCGATCACGTTGCCCCACGAAGGCACGTAGGGCGGCACGCCCACCCCGAGAAAGCCGAGGATGGCCTCCGCGAGAATCGCGTACGCGAAGATGAAGCTCCCCTGCACCAGCAGCGGACCCACGCAGTTCGGCAGGATGTGGCGGAAGGCGATGGTGACGTCGCGGCGGCCGAGCGCGCGCGCGGCCTGGATGTAGTCGAGGTCGCGGATGCCGAGCACCGTGCTGCGGATGAGGATGGCCGTGCGCGGCATGTACACGATGGACAATGCGAGGATGACGTTCCACACGCCTGGGCCCCGCGCGGCCATGAACGCAATGGCAAGGAGGATGGCCGGGAAGGCCATCATCCCGTCCATGACCCGCATCACCACCGTCTCCAGCCGCCGGTTGAAGCCGGCCACCAGGCCCACCGCCACGCCGCCCAGCGAGGTGAGGAGCATGGTGGTCACCCCCACCAGGAGCGAGACGCGGCTGCCGTGCACGATCAGGCTGTACACGTCGCGCCCAAACTCGTCGGTGCCGAGATAATGCTGCGCCCCGGGGGGCTGCAACCGGCTGCCCGGCACGAGGCGAGTGGGGTTGTGAGTGGAGATGACGTCGGCCAGAAAGGCGGCGACGACGAACACGAGCAAGATCGACGCGCCGGTGATGACGCCCGGGTGTCGCACCAGGCGGCGCAGCCCGCCCCAGCCCGAGCGCGCGGCGTGCCGCTCACTCATAACGGATGCGCGGGTCGATGAACGCATAGAGCAGATCGACCACCAGGTTGATCACCACGTACGCGGCGGCCGTCACCAGCACCACACCCTGCACCACCGGATAGTCGCGGCGCAGGATGGCGGAGATGATGAGCCGCCCCAGCCCCGGGATGTTGAACACGATCTCCGTCACCACCGCGCCCCCGATGAGAATGGCGGTGGTGATGCCGATCACCGCCACCACCGGCACCAGCGCGTTGCGAAAGGCGTGGATGTAGGTCACCACCCGCGGGGCGAGGCCCTTGGCGCGGGCGGTGCGGATGTAGTCCTGCTGGAGCACGTCCAGCATGCAGGAGCGCGCGATGCGCGCGATCAGGGCCGACTGGTTGATGCCGAGCGACACCGCGGGCAGCACCATGTACGTGAGCGCGGTTCTGGGATCGGAGAACACGGAGGCGTAGCCGGCAGCGGGAAGCCACCCCAGGCGCACCGCGAAGAGGAAGATGAAGTTCAGGCTGAGCCAGAAGCCGGGGACGCACACGCCGAGCAGCGAGATGAACATGAGTCCACGGTCCCACCACGAGCCCCGGTGCGCGGCGGCCACGATGCCCGAGGGGACCCCGATGGCCACCGCCACCAGGAGGGCGCAGAGCGTCAGCACGATGGTCGGCTCCGCCCGCTCGGCGAGCGCGCGGGTGACGGGACGATCGAGGAAGTAAGAGTGCCCGAGATCGGCGGTGAGCACGCGCCGGTAGAAGGTGAAGAGCTGCTCGTGCAGCGGACGGTCCAGACCCATCGCCGCCCGTGTGCCCTCGATCTGCGCGGGCGAGGCGTCCGGGCCGAGCATCACGGACACCGGGTCGCCCGGGATCAGGTGGATGAGGAGGAAGGTGATGGTCACCACCACCGCCATCACGGGGATGACGGCCACGATGCGGCGGAGGACGTACGCGGTCACGGGCGGAGGACGGGGCCGGCGTCCACCGGCCCCGTCCCCATCATGGAGTTACTTCTCGAGCCACACGTTGTAGAAGCGAATCCGCTCGTTGCCTTCGTCGAAGCCCTTGACGGTGTTGCGGGCCGCGCGCAGCCCGAAGAGGTCGCCGTACCGGATCACCGGAACTTTCTCGTAGAACTGCCGGGTCTGCTTCTCCCACAGCGCCAGCCGCTTCTTGGGATCGGTCTCGCGCGCGAGCTCCGCCTGCACCTTCAGGATGTCCTCGTCGCTGTTCCACCCCGGCCAGCTCGACGTGAGATAGATGTGGTGGGTGGGATCGTAGAAGGCGCCCATCCCGGTCGTGAACGCCTCGTACTCCTTCGGGTTGTTCCGCCGCTTCACGAGGGTCGCCCAGTCCACCACCTGGAGGTCGATGTTGAAGCCCACGTCCTCGAGCTGCTGCTTGGTGAGCAGCGCGAAGTCGTACATCCACTTGTACTCCTGGGTGGTGACGAACCGGATCGGCTCCTTCTTGTAGCCGGCCTCCTGCAGGAGCCGACGCGCCTTGTCCTTGTTCCTCTCGTTCCAGGGCAGACCGGTGAGCTTGAGGTGCCACGCGGTGATCTCGACGGGGGCGAGGCTGGCGTCCATGCGATAGAAGTCGCTCTTGCCGCCCGCCACCGTCTTCATGATGGGCTCGATGTCGATCGCCGCCTGCCAGGCCTGGCGCAGCTTCTGGTTCGTCATCAGGCCTTCCTTCTTGTTGAAGACCGCGACGAGCCAGTAATAGGGCTTGGACACGATGGGCCGCGCGGCGGGATTCCGCTTGAGCCGGTCGAAGGCGTCCAGGTTGAGGTCGTCGGCGAATTCGAGCTCGCCCGTCTCCACCTGGGCCACCCGCGTCGCCACCTCGGGCACCGGCACCCAGCGGATCTCGTCCACGTAGGCGGTCTTGCCGCCGCCGTAGCCGCTCGGTTTTTCGCTGCGCGACTTGTAATCGTCGAAGCGCACCATGCGGATGTACTGGTCGGGCTTCCACTCGGCGAGCTTGTACGGCCCGGTGCCGATGTACTCGGTGGCCTTGATCTCGGGGGCGAACTTCTCCGCGACCTCCTTGGGATAGATCGCGCCGAAGTTGTTGGGCACCGCGAGGGAGATGAGGACGATGGCGGACTTCTCCTTCAGCCTCATCTCCACCGTGTACTTGTCGAGCGCCTTCCAGGACTCGACCTGGGCGAAGAGCGACTTGCCGTAGTTGGACTGCTTGCCCCAGCGCGCCAGCGACGGCACCACGTCCTCGGAGGTCATCTCCTTGCCGTTGTGGAACTTGATGCCCTGCCGCAGCTTGAAGGTGTAGACGAGCCCGTCCTTGCTCACGGTGTGGCCTTCCGCAAGCATGGGGATGGGCTTCTTGTCCTTGTCCAGGCTGTACAGCCCCTCGTAGATGTGGTTCGTGAGCGTCTCGGTGATGCTGGCGGTGGTCCAGTGCGCGTCCAGCGCGGGCGGCTCGCCGAGATTGCCGACGCGCAGGACGCCGCCTTTCACCTGGGCGAGGGCGTCGCCGGCGGCACCGGTGACGAGGACGA
>JBKKCN010000559.1:0-2990 GCA_046712525.1 Candidatus Rokuibacteriota bacterium | reverse complement strand
GCGTGCACACCGTGATCGTGGGCGGCCGTGTGGTGGTGGAGAGCGGCCGCGCACTCACCCTGGACGAAGAGGCGATCCTTGCGGGCGCACGCAAGCGCGCCCCGGGTCTGCTCAAGCGCACCGGCCTCGCCGCCCTCGTCGCTCCACGGTGGCCGGTGTCGTAGCGCGCGTGATCAGGCCGGTCCGAACCCGATGACTGTCTGGCCGTTATTGGTCAGTGGGCGGAAGCGCACGGGGAGGCCAACGGCGAGCTTCTCGAGGGGGATGTCCACCACGCGCCCCAGCAATGACACGCCTTCCTTGAGGGCAACGGCGGCGATCGCATACGGCACGTCGGCGGTGTGGGCGCGGGGCGCCACGCGGATCACGGTGAAGCTGGCGATGGTGCCTTCGCCGGCCAGCGCCACCGGCTTCCACGCGCGCTGCTGGCACGAAGAGCAGAACTCCTTGGGTGGCACGGCGAGCGTGCCGCACTTTTCGCAGCGAATGGCGGTGAGCTCGCCCTCGCGGACGCGCTCGAAGAAATGCCTGAGGGTGATCACCGGCTCAGTCACGGCCGAAGACACTGACCAGCACGGTCGCCGTGTTTCCACCCAGCGTGTGTGTGAGGCCCTTGGTCGCCCCCTCTACCTGCCGCGGGCCCGCCTCGCCGCGTAGCTGCGTCACTACTTCTGCGATCTGCGCGGCGCCCGTGGCGCCGATGGGATGGCCCTTGGCCTTGAGTCCACCGGACGTGTTCACGGGGATCTTACCGCCCAGGCTCGTCCAGCCTTTCTCGGCGGCGATGCCACCCGTGCCCGGTTCGAAGAGCCCGAGCCCCTCGGTGGCGACGATCTCGGCGATCGTGAAGCAGTCGTGCAGCTCCACCACGTCGATGTCGGACGGCCCGATGCCCGCTTGCGCGTAGGCCGCTGCGGCCGCGCGCTCGGTGGCCAGGACGCGGGAGAGGTCGCGCTTGTCGTGCAGCAGCATGTGGTCGGAGGCCGCCGCTGAGCCGAGCACCCAAACGGACCGTTTGGACTTGCGGGCGATCTCTTCCGAGGCGAGCACGAGGGCCGCGCCACCATCAGTGAAAGGACAGCAGTCGTAAAGCTTTAGGGGATCAGCGATGCGAGGTGACTTCATCACCGTCTCCAGCGTGATCTCCTTCTGGAACTGGGCCTTCGGATTCAGCGCGCCATGCCGGTGGTTCTTCACGGCCACCGCCGCCATCTGCTCCTCGGTGGTCCCGTACTTCTGCATGTGGGCGCGGGCGACGAGGGCGAACACGCCGGGAAAGGTGAGCCCCAGCGGCTGCTCCCACGTGGCGTCGGAGGCGTACGCGAAGTACTCCGTGGAGTCCTCGGTGGGCACGTTGAGCACCCGTTCGGCGCCGCCCACCAGCACCACGTCCGAGATCCCCGCTCCGATCTCCATCACCGCGTGCCTGAAGGCCGCGTGCGAGCTGGCGCAGGCGGTCTCGAATCGGGTCGTCGGCACGGTGGGGATGCCGAGGATAGAGGCTGCTTGCGGGCCGGTGTGCAGCTGCTTTTCAGTCTCGCTGCCGACGACGTTGCCGTAGTAGAGCGCCTGCACCGCGCTCGGAGACAGCCCGGCGTCGGCGAGCGCGTCGACAGCGGCGGACGCGAAGAGCTCTGCGGACGTGCGCTCATGCTTGCCGAACTTGGTCATGCCGACGCCGATCACCGCCACTCGCCGCATAGCGCCTCCACCCACAGGGATTGAATGCACGTTCATCATAGCAAGCCCATTTCTCTTGGCGCATCCGGTGCTTCCCGGTTCCAATAGTGATCATGCTGAGCGAGGAAGCGCTCATCGTCCTCTTCGGGCTCGTCGCGTGCGGCGCCCTCATCCTGGGCGCGATCGAGCTCAAGTGGCCGTCCCGTCCCAAGCGGCCATCTGTGAGACCGCGCGTGCGCAGCCATCGCCCCCGTCACGCCCACCGGGCGCCGAGTGCGCCCTACGTGAGGCGGTCACCGCTACCCGCGCCCGCACCGGTGATGGCGGACGATCACGAGAGCGTCGCTGCCGTGACGTCCGTGACGCCCCCGCCTTCGGCACCGGTGATTGCCGAGAGCACCACCCCGGCGCCGGGTCTCTCCGCGGTCGACACGTGCTTCGAGCTGTACCAGGCACACCGCTTCGCGGACGTGATCGCGCTCGGCACCAGCACGCTGGAGACCGATCCGCCCGCCACCGCCCACGAAACCGCCGCTCTCTGGAGCGTGGTGGCCCTCGCCCGCCAGGCCTCCGGTGATGACCCCGGCGCGCGCGCGGCGCTCGAATCCGCCATCGCCGCCGCGCCCGCATCCGATTGCGCCAGCTACCAGCGGCAGCTCGCGTCCCTGGCGCTCGACGTCGCGCAGGGGGCGCTGGCCGCCGCCGCCGACCACGTCGACTTCGGCTCCGAGGAGCGCGTGGCCGCTATCCGCGACGCGGTGGCGTGGCTGGAGCGCGCGCAGGCGATGACGGGCGGCGAGCAGCCGCTCGACGATCTGCGAATGAGCGCGCACGCGCAGCTGTGGCCGGCCTACGAGCACGTGGTCATGGCGCTCGTGCAGCGGCAGGACTTCCGCGCCGCGCGCCGCCACCTCCGCGATGCGCTCGACGATCCCGCCTTTCCGGCCCAGCGCGCGGAGCGCTTTCGCGAGCTCCTGTCGGGCACGTTCAGCGGGGAGATCGGCCAGCTCACCGCGCAGGCCATACGCAGCATGCAGGACGCGCGCGAGTCGGAGGCGCTCGGCGCTCTCAACCGCGCGGAGACGCTGCTCGATGCCATCGCCGACGAGGCGCTGCCGCCCACGCGCCGGGAGGAGGTGGACCGGCGTCTGTGGTGGGGCTACAACAAGCTCGGCATGCGCCGGCTGGACGCGGGCGAGTTCGACGACGCGCTGGAGGCGCTGCTCCATGCCACGCGCTTCCACGGCGTCGGCCCCGAGCGCCAGGCGCCGACGCGCGCGGCGCTCGCGCGCGCGGTGGCAGGCGTCACC
>JBKKCN010000558.1:0-12226 GCA_046712525.1 Candidatus Rokuibacteriota bacterium | reverse complement strand
CCCCGCCTGGTAGAACTCGACCCCGAACTGTTTCACGCGGCGCGCGGGCACGGTGATCATTGGTCCGACACTCTAATCGAACGCCAAACCCCTGTCAATAGAGGGATTTTCAGCCAGTCCCCACCCCGTTGGGCGGGCCCTCTACGCTCGGGCCACGCTTTGCGAAGCGAGCTTGGCGATGTGACGGCCGATGGCGAGCGAGGCGGTGGCGGCGGGCGAGGGCGCGTTGAGGACGTGGATGGCGTCGGCGGTGGCGACGATGCGGAAGTCGTCCACGAGGGCGCCGTCGGCGGTCACCGCCTGCGCGCGCACGCCGGCGCCGCCGCGCGTGATGTCCTCGGTGCGGATGTCGGGGACGAGCCGCTGCAGGGCGGCCACGAAGGCCCGCTTGTTCAGCGAGCGATAGATCTCGTACGTGCCCGTGCGCCAGTACTTGCGCGCCATCGTCCAGAAGCCACGGTAGGCGAGCGTGCCCGCCAGCTCCCCGGGGCGCACGCGGCCCCAGCTGTAGCCCTCGCGCGCGAAGGCGAGCACGGCGTTGGGGCCCGCCTCCACATCCCCGTGCACGGTCCTCGTGAAGTGCACGCCGAGGAATGGAAACTCCGGATCCGGAACGGGATAGATGAGCCCGTTCACCAGGTACTGCCGCTCGGGGCGGATCATGTAGTATTCCCCGCGGAAGGGGATGATCTGCACGTCCACCGGTGCTCCCGCCAGCCGCGCCACCACGTCGGAGTAGAGGCCCGCGCAGTTCACGAGGCGGTGCGCGATCACGGCCTGGTCCGGGGTGCCGATGCGCAGGTTGCCGCGCAGCCGGGCGATGGCGGTCACGCGGAAGTTGCGCTCCAGCGTCACCCCCGCCGCCACGAGGTCACGGGCGAGGGCGGCCGCCACCTGCGAGTAATCGACGATGGCGGTGTTAGGCGAATGAATGGCCGCGATGGCGTTGACGTGGGGCTCCAGCTCCTTGAGCCGCGCGAGGTCGATCATGGTAACGCCGGGCACGCCGTTCGCCGTGCCCCGCTCGTACAGCGTCTGCAGGCGCGGCAACTCCTCGGCCGACGTGGCCACGATGACCTTCCCGCAGCGATCCACCTGGATCCCGTGCGCGCCGCAGAACTCGTGCATCAGGCGGGCGCCTTCCACGCACAGCGACGCCTTGAAGGAGCCCGGCTTGTAGTAGATGCCGGAATGGATGACGCCGCTGTTGTGCCCCGTCTGGTGGAGACCGATGTCGATCTCCTTTTCCAGCACCACCAGCTTGAGGGACGGCGTCGCCTCGAGGAGCGCGCGGGCGGTGGCGAGGCCGACGATGCCCGCGCCGATGATCGCGATGTCGTAGGTCACGAGCCGCTATTGTATGCCGAAACCCGAGACGCGCGAAGGAGGGCGAGATGAGAGCGGTCACGTCGTGGATGCTGGCGGTGGTGATGGTCATGGCCGGGTGCGCCGGGATGTCGCGGGAGAGCGGCCCGCCACTCCACGAGCTCGCGCCCGCCGGAAAGGTGCGAGTGGGCGTCGGCGTGGGCGCCGTGTCGTCCGCCTTCTGGGCGACGAGGGACGCGGTGACGGGCCAGCCGCGCGGCGTGACCGTGGACCTCGCGAATGCGCTCGCGCGCAAGCTGGGCCGACCCCTCGAGTTGATCGTCTATCCCAATTCCGGAGAGCTGACCGCGGCGGGACCGCGCGGTGACTGGGACGTCGCCTTCATGCCCGTCGACGACGAGCGCGCGAAGATCGTGGACTTCGGGCCCGCGTACTACCTCTTCGAGAGCACCTACCTGGTACCCGCCCGCTCCGGCATCCGCACCATCGCAGACGTGGATCGCGCCGGCGTGCGCGTGGCCGCCGTCGCGAATACGACGACGTCGCGCAGCGCCGGGCGCGCCTTGAAGACGGCCACTCTCATTGAGTTCCGGACGGTCGAGGAGATCATCGACCGCGTGCTCGCAGGGCAGGCGGACGCCGTGGCCCTCGGCCGCGAGTCGCTCGAGAGTCTCGCGCCCCGGCTGCCGGGCTCCCGCATTCTCGACGGCCATTTCCACGCTTCCGGGGTGGCGGTGGCGGTGCCCAAGAACCGGCCCGCCGCCCTCGCCTACGTGAGCGCGTTCGTCGAGGAGGCCAAGGCCACGGGCATCGTGCGGCGTGCGCTGGACAACGCGGGACTCAGGAACGCGGCGGTGGCGCCGCCGTCGCCGCCGCGCTGACGTCTCACCTCGCGGAAATCTGGCCGTACGTTCTCCTCGCCACCGGGGCCGGTGTCGTGGGCGGTGTCGTCGCGATGTTCTGGCGGCCGAGAGTGTGGGCGCGCAGCGCGATTCAGCATTTTGCGGCGGGGGTCGTCATCGCGGCCGTCGCCTCGGAAGTCATTCCGGCCGTCGAGCGTACGGGAACCGCGCCGGGCATTCTCGGCGGCTTTGCCGCGGGCGGCATCGCGATGATCGCCCTGAAGTGGGGTGCGCTGAAGTTCGAACGCAGGGGAAAGCGCGCCCACGCGATGCCCATCGGCCTCGCGGCGGCGGCGGCCGTCGACACCATCATCGACGGCGCGATCACCAGTGCGGGCTTCATCACGGGGCAACGGCTGGGCAAGGTGCTCGCGATCGCGCTCGCCATCGAGCTCTTCTTTCTCACGCTGTCCGTCGGCGCCGAGTTCCGCAAGGGCCGCTCGTCCCGCTGGCGCGGGCTGGTGGCGACCACCGTCATCGCAGGGATGTTCGTGGTGGGCTCCTTCGGCGCCGACGTGTTGCTGCGCGATGTGTCCGAAGGCACGGTGGCCGTGGTGCTGGCGTTCGGCGCCGCGGAAAGCCTCTTCTCGACGGCGATGCTGTTCGCCGGCTTTCTCGTCCTCCTCGCTCCCGCGTGCGGCGTGAAGAGCGGGGCGTGGGCGTGTAAAGTGCTGACTCGCGGGTGAGTTCCGGGCCCGCAGGAGGATCGACGCCATGCCCGCAGCGCCGGCCGAGTTCGCCACGCGGCTGCTCACCGAAGTGCAGGAGACTCATCCCTGGCTGCATCACCGGCTGTTCCGGATGATCGTCGCCGGCGAGCTGAGCCGTGAGCAGGTGCGGCACGTCGTCCGCGAGCAGGGCTGCTTCTTCCTGGACACGCTCCGCCACGCCGCCTGGAAGATCATCTCGGTGGGCGGCTTCACGCCCACCTTCGAGGACCTCGAGCGGCAGCGCGCGCTCATTCCGCTCGTGGTGGAAGAGGGCGGGCACGATACCCTCGGCGGCAAGCAGACGGCCCACGCCTACCTCTTCGTGCGGCTGTGCGAGGGCCTTGGATGGAGCCGAGACGAGGTCTTCAGCACCGAGTACCTGCCCACCACGATCATCGAAAAGAACGAGCTCTTCCAGCTGCAGCGCGCCTCCACCCTCGAGGCGCTGTGCGGGGGGAACATCGCCACGGAGTCGATCAACCACATCGTGTCCGCGCGGATGGCGCAGGCGATGGAGAAGCACTACGGCGTTCCGCGCGCCGCGCTCGATTTCTACCACGAGCACATGGAAGTGGAGGAGGATCACCGCGACCGCGCGCTGGCCATCCTCGCCAGGGTGGCCGTCACCGACGAGGAGCAGAAGCGGGGGATGCTCGCGCTCCGCCGCGCCATCACCGCGCGCCGCATCTGCGCCGACGGCATGTACGAGGCGTTCGTCGCGCGGTGACGCGTATCGCGGTCCTCGACGATTACCAGGGCGAAGTCCTGTCCCTCGCCGACTGGACCCGGCTCGACGGCCGCGCCGCCATCGATCTGTACCGGGACACGCTCAAGGCCGAAGATGAGCTCGTGGCGCGGCTGGGGCCGTACGAGATCGCCGTTCCCATTCGCGAGCGCACCCGCTTTCCCGCCTCACTCCTGAAGCGGCTGCCGGCGCTGCGGCTGCTCGCCCTCACCGGCCGCAACTCCGGCCACGTGGACGTGCCGGCGGCGACGGCGAACGGCATCCTCGTGGCCGAGACGGAGGGTTCGGGACCCGCCGCCATCGAGCACTCGATCGCGCTGCTGATGGCCGTCGTGCGTCGCATCCCCCAGGACGATCGCGCGGTGCGCGCGGGAGGCTGGCAGACAGGCTTCGGGCTCGAGCTGGGCGGCAAGACCCTTGGCATCCTGGGGCTCGGCCGTATCGGAGGCCGCGTGGCAGCCGTCGGCCACTTCCTCGCGATGCGCGTGATCGCGTGGGGGCCGACGCTGACGGACGAGCGCGCAAAGGCGGCGGGAGTGGAGCGGGTGGAGCGCGAGGCGCTCTTTCGCGAGAGCGACGTCGTGAGCGTGCACCTGCCCCTGTCCGATCGCACGCGCGGCGTCGTGGGCGCCCGCGAGCTTGACGTGATGAAGCCGACGGCGTACCTGATCAACACCGCCCGCGGCCCGCTCGTGGACGAGGCAGCGCTGGTGCGCGTCCTCCGCGAGCGGCGCCTCGCCGGCGCCGGCCTCGACGTCTTCGACGAGGAGCCGCTGCCGGCCGACCATCCACTGCTCGGCCTCGATAATATCGTGCTCACGCCGCACACGGGCTACGTCACGCGCGAGGCGTATCGTGGATTCTTTACGGGCGTGGTGGAGAACATCGATCGCTACCTGCGCGGGGAGGTGCCCGCGCGCTGCCTCAATCCGGAGGCGAGGGAGACACGGTCATGAGCGTGCAGACCCCCACGAGCGCGCGCGCGCTGGAGCAGTGGATCGGCCACCTGTCGCAAGCGGGGCTCGACGCGCCGTGGACGAAGCCGGGGCCGCTCATCCGGCCCAAGGCCTCCGCGATGCAGGCGCGCGTGTGGCGCTGGCGCGACATCGAGCCGCTCGTGCGCCGCAGTCCCGAGTTCATGGCGCCCGGACGCGGGGCGGAGCGCCGCATCATCCGCCTCGACAATCCGGGCGTCCCCGAGCGCACGGCGGGGCACACCATCTCCGTGGCCGTCCAGTACCTGCTGCCGGGCGAGGTCGCGCCCGCCCACCGTCACACGCCGAACGCGATCCGCTTCATGCTGCACGGGGAGGGCGCGTTCACCACCATCGAGGGCGACAAGTTCGTCATGCGGCGCGGCGACCTCGTGGTGACGCCGAGCATGACGTGGCATGACCACGGCAACGAGGGGCATGAGCCCGTCATGTGGACCGACGCCCTCGACTCACCGGTGGTGCGGTACCTCGAGAACCTCGCGATGGATCCGTACGAGGGCGAGCAGCAACCCGTGCGCACGGGCGCGCCCGCCCGCCATCTGCACTTTCCCTTCGACACGGCGTACGCCGCTCTCGTTGCCCTCGCGGCGGGTCCCGCAGATCCCTTCGACGACGTGATCGTGGAGTACCGCGATCCGGCCACGGGCCGGTCTGTGGTGCCCGCTCTCGGCTGCTACTTGCAGATGCTGCGGCCCGGCGTGCGCACGCGCGCGCATCGCGAGACGTCGAGCGCCGTCTATCACGTGGTGTCGGGCACGGGCTTCACGGAGATCGACGGCGTCCGCCATCAGTGGGGCGAGGGCGACTTCCTAGCGGTGCCGCCTCGCGCGCTCCACGGCCACGGCAACGAGAGCGCCACGCCCGCCATCCTCTACTCCGTGCAGGACGTG
Source organism: Candidatus Rokuibacteriota bacterium (assembly GCA_046712525.1). GTDB lineage: Bacteria > Methylomirabilota > Methylomirabilia > Rokubacteriales > CSP1-6 > JBBDXO01. The sequence continues at coordinate 6,658 of JBKKCN010000558.1, read as the reverse complement.
CCGCTACTGCGGGCGCTCGGCCTCTACCGGACGGAGGCTTAGCGCGGAGCGCACGCGACCTCGAGCGCGGGATATTGCGCGCCCTCGCCCCGCTCAGTACGGCGTGTAGTCGTAGATGATCGCCTTGAGCGGCTTCAGCTTGAACGCGTTGCAGGCGTTGTGCACCTGCGGGCAATTGGAGAAGGCCACGAGCACGTCCATCTCGGCCCGGAAGTCGATGTGGTCGCCCGCCTTGCTGCGCGGCACCTGGATCGACCAGTTGCCGTCGGACCCGACGGGGCAGTTCATGAACACGTTCATGTTGAAGGAAATGTCTTTCCAGGCGATCCCCCATCCCTTGACGGCGTCCGCGAGGTTGTCACGGCAGTTACGGCTGTCCTTCACGCCGTACCGCCGCTCGTTCGTGAAGCGGCTGCACGCGCCCGCCAGCATGTCGTGCACACCACAGGTATCCGCGATGATCGACATCATCCCGCGCGCCTCGTCGGAGTAGAGCAGATAGCCCACGCGCGGGAAGACCTGCTTGTTGAGGTTGATGGTGTTCATCACCGACAGCTTTTCTTCCAGCCTGGCGGCGTTGAAGCAGATGAGATCGGCCACCTGCTGTCCCTGCACGTCGACGATGCGGAGGACCTGCCCCTTCTTCAGCTCGGCCGCGAAGTATCCGGCAGGCGCGATGGTTTCTTCCCTGATGACGTTGTCCATGTCTGCTCCTGGTGGGAATGACGAGGCCATGACGATGGTTGACGGGCACACGAGGTCGCTCCCATGAGGAAGTCAACCGGCAGGACGGCGCCTCGTAGCCCGGCGCCACGCTGACAGTGGCGAGATGCGATACGATCACCGTCCACGAGGAGGGTCTCGCATGGCGGGCAAGTATTTCGAGGAGCTCGAAGTGGGCGCGACGTTTCAGCATCAGCCGGGCCGCACCATCACCGAATCCGACAACGTGTTCTTCTCCTGTCTGACGATGAACCCGCAGCCACTGCACGTCGATTTCCACGCGGCGGCGAAGGCGGAGTTCGGCAAGCCGCTCGTCAACAGCCTGCTCACGCTGGGCATCGCGGTGGGCCTGTCGGTGGGTGAGACGACGATGGGGACGACGGTGGGCAATCTCGGCTTCGAGAAGATCGAGTTTCCCAGGCCGGTGTTCCACGGCGACACCATCTACTCGGAGACGGAGATCCTCTCCAAGCGCGAATCGAAATCGCGCCCGCAGTGGGGCATCGTCACCTTCGAGCATCGCGCGAAGAACCAGCACGGCGACGTCGTGATGCTCGCGCGCCGGCAGGCGATGATGCGACGGCGCGAAGCGGGTGATCGGGAACGAGGAGAGAGGCAGTGAGACGCTGCCTGCACTTCGTGCCCGGCGGCAACGACAAGATGCTGGACAAGGCGCTCACGCTGCCCGCGGACGGCCTCATCCTCGATCTCGAGGACGCGGTGCCGCCGGATCGAAAAGAGGCCACGCGGCCGCACGTGCTGGGCTGGCTGAGCAAGCGTGACTTCGGCGCGCGCGAGCGCTGGGTGCGCATGAACCCCATCGCCACCGGCCTCGGCGAGGCCGACCTCGAGCAGACGATCGCCGGGCGGCCGGATGGCTACGTGGTGCCGAAGCCTCGCCACGCGGGCGACATCCGCGAGATCGCGCAGCGCCTGGACGCCCTCGAGCACCGGCATCGCCTCGTGCCCGGCAGCACGCGCCTCGTGCTCATCGCCACCGAGACGCCGGAGGGCTTGCTCAACATCCGCGACGTCGCCACCGCCAGCCCGCGCATCGTGGCCCTGTCGTGGGGCATCGAGGATCTGGCGGCAGCGATGGGGCTGCCCCGCGTGCGCGACGGAGCCGGCAAGTATCTCGACATCCCACGGTACGCCCGGACGATGTGCGCGGTGGCCGCCTCCGCGGCGGGGGTGGACGCGCTCGATACCGTGTACACGGACATCGCCGACCTCCAGGGGCTGAAGCGGGAATGCGAGGATGGCGTGGCGATGGGCTTCAGTGGCAAGATCTCCATCCATCCCAGCCAGATCGCCGTCATCAACGAAGTCTTCACCCCCGATCCCGCCGCCGTGGCGGAGGCACGAGAGCTGGTGGCCGCCTTCGAGGAGCACCGCCGTCGCGGCGCCTACGCCTTCCGCTTCAAGGGCCAGATGGTGGACGCGCCCCACCTGACGCGGGCGCTCAAGGTGATCGCGCGGGCGGGTTGATTCCGGAGTATTATGGCGCACCTTTGCAACGTCGCCGAGGTGTCCCATATGAGTGATCAACAGGAACTTCTTCGTCGCGCCCTCGACGTGCTTCCCGGGGGCGTGCTGGGCAGTCATCGCAGCGGTCCGGGCCTGGAGTTCGTGGTCAGGGAAGGCCGCGGCGCCTATCTCTTCGACGTCAACGGCCGCCGCTATCTGGATTACCTTCTCGGCTCGGGCCCCATGCTGCTCGGCCACGCGCATCCGGCCGTCGTGCAGGCGGTGCAGCAGCAGATCGGCCGCGGCACGTCGTACATGCTCCTGAACGAGCCGGCGATCCAGCTCGCGGAAGAGATCGTGCGTGCGGTTCCGTGCGCCGAGCAGGTCCGCTACACCTCCAGCGGCACCGAGGCGACGTTCTTCGCGCTGCGCGTGGCGCGCGCCTTCCGCAAGCGGGAGAAGGTGATGAAGTTCGAGGGGGGCTTCCACGGCGCCCACGACTACGCCCTCATGAGCGTGGTGCCGCGCTCGCCGAAGGCGTTCCCCGCGGCCATGGCCGATTCCGCGGGCATTCCCCACGCGATCTCGGACGAGGTGCTCATCGCGCCCTACAACGACCTTGCCACCACGGAGGCGCTCATCGCCGCCCACCACGAGCAGCTGGCGGCGGTGATCATCGAGCCCTACCAGCGCACGATCATCCCCGCCCCCGGCTTTCTGCAGGGGCTGCGCAAGGTGACGAAGCGCTACGAGATCCCGCTCGTCTTCGACGAGATCGTCACCGGCTTTCGCTTCGCGTACGGCGGTGCACAGGAGTACTACGGCGTGGTGCCGGACCTCGCCGCCTTCGGCAAGGTGGTCGCGGGCGGCTTTCCGCTCGCGTGCGTGGCGGGGCCGAAGGCGATCATGCGGCACTTCGACGCCGCCCTCGAAGGCACGCCGGAGTACGTGTGGCAGGCGGGCACTTTCAACGGCAACGCCATCGCGTGCGCGGCGGGCCTCGCCACCCTCGGCGAGCTGCGCAAGCCGGGCACCTACGAGCGTCTCTTCCGCACCGGCACGCGCCTGCGCGAGGGCCTCGCGGCCGCGGTACGCAAGCACGGGCTCGCCGCCCAGGTGAGCGGGGAAGCGCCCGTGTTCGACCTCTTCTTCACCGATCAGCCCATCGTCGATTACCGCGCCACCCTCACCGCGGACCGGCAGCGCATCCGCTGGTTCAACGAAGAGCTCGTGCGACGCGGAGCCGTGAAAGCGGTGAACAAGATCTACGTGTCGCTCGCGCACTCCGATGCCGACGTCGACGAAACCCTCACCATCGTCGATCACGCGCTCGCGGCCGTGGCCGCGCGTACCGCCTAGAAGGAGAGCCGCATGGATCTCAGCCGTCGTGACCTGCTTGCACTCGGTGGCCTTGCCGTCGCCGGCTCCGCCCTGCCCTCCGCCGCGCACGCGCAGCAGCCCAAGCGCGGCGGCACCCTCGCCCTGCGGCTGTGGGATCCGCCGCACTTCGACCACATGCTGAACATCTCGTACAAGACGAACATCCTCTTGTCGTTCACGCACAGCCGGCTCATCAAGCCGAAGGCCGGTCCCGCGGTGGCGCCCGGCACCTTCCCGCTCGAGGGCGACCTCGCGGAGTCGTGGACGCAGCCCAACGAGAACACCTACGTCTTCAAGCTGCGCCGCGGGGTGAAATGGCACAACAAGCCGCCCGTGAACGGCCGCGAGTTCACCGCCGCCGACGTCGTGTACTCCATCGAGCGCTTCCGTACCGTCAAGGGCAACTCCAACGCGTACATGCTGAAGTCGCTCGACAAGGTGGAGGCGGTCGACAAGTACACCGTCAAGTTCACGCTCAAGGAGCCCTTCGCGTGGTTCCTCGACATGCTCGCTTCCCCCATGGCCATCGCCATGGCGGCCAGGGAGGCCGTGGAGAAGTTCGGCGACCTCAAGAAGGCGGAGGCGGTCATCGGCACCGGCCCCTGGATGCTCGACAGCTACCGGCCCAACGTCGGCGTCACGCTCGTTCGCAACCCGGCCTATTTCGTGCCGGGTCTGCCCTACATCGAGCGCATCGAGGTCAGCGTGGACGAGGACAACGCCTCCCGCATGGCGGCCTTTATGTCGGGCAAGTACGACATCGGCTGGGAGTTCCCCGGCAACATCAACCGCACGGACTGGGTGCAGATCAAGGATCGGCTCAAGTCCACGCGGCCGAACCTCAAGACGGCGGAGTTCCCCGCGAACGTGATGAGCCACATCTCGATGCGGACGGACCAGAAGCCGTTCAACGACCTGCGCGTGCGCCAGGCGATCTCCTATGCCATCGATCGCCAGGGCATCCTCGACGCCACCGCGGAAGGCGTGGGCGTCTTCAATCCGGCCGTCCCTACCGCGCTCAAGGACTGGGCCATCCCCATGAACCAGCTCGGGGAGGGCGCGAGGTACTTCAAGCACGACCCCTCGGAGGCCAAGCGGCTGCTGGCGGCGGCGGGCTATCCCAACGGCTTTCCCGGCACGATGTGCTTCACGACGTACGGCTCCACCGTCCTCGTCGACGCCATGCAGATCGTCCTCAAGAACCTCAAGGACGTCGGCATCGACGCCAAGCTGGACCAGAAGGAGTACGGGGCGTACATCGCGTCGTGCTTCAACGGCAACTTCCCGTCGATGACGTTCGGTCCCCAGACGCCCTTCCTCGATCCCGACAACTTCCTCTACGCGCAGTACTACCCGGGGGAGCCGAAGAACCAGAGTCACATCGACGATCCCGTCCTCGCCGACATGCTCGTCAAGCAGCGGCGCACGTCCGACCTCGCGAAGCGGCGCGAGACGATCTTCGAGATCCAGCGCTACCTCGCCGTCAAGCAGTACTACGTCACCGTGGCCTCCGGGGTCTACGTGGCGGTGTGGGACGGCGCGCTGAAGAACTACGGGCCGAACCTCGGTTACGATTACGGCGCGCGGTTGATGGCGGCGTGGCTCGACCGCTGACGGCGTGCTGCGGCGCTATCTCGCCAAGCGCGTTCTCATCGCGGTCCCGTCGCTCCTCATTGCGTCGCTGATCGTCTTCACGCTGCCGCGGCTCATCCCCGGCGACGTTGTGGCGCTCATGCTGCAGGAAAAGCAGTATGCCAAGGACCTCGAGGAGCTGCGCGCCAAGCTCGGCCTCGACCGCGCCCTGCACGTGCAGTACACGGAGTGGCTGGGCCGCGCGGTGCGCGGCGACCTCGGGGTGTCGCTGTGGACGGGCCGCCCCGTCCTCAAGGAGATTGGCGAGCGGTTGCCGGTCACCCTGGAGCTGGCGTTCTTCGCCACCGTGTTCGCGCTGCTCATCGCCTTGCCCATCGGCATCCTCTCCGCTGCTCGCCAGGACACGCTCGCCGACTACCTCTCGCGCAGCGTTGCCATCATGGGCCTGTCCGTGCCGGGCTTCTGGCTCGCCACCCTCATCCTCGTGCTGCCCGCCATCTGGTGGGGCTGGCGTCCCCTCACCGGGTTCACGGAGTTCACGAAGGATCCGGTCGGTCACGTCACGCAGCTGCTGCTACCCTCCGCCATCATCGGGATCGCCTCCGGCGCCGCGCTCATGCGACTGACGCGCGGCATGCTGCTCGAGGTGCTGCGGCAGGATTACGTGCGCACGGCGTGGGCAAAGGGGCTCGCCGAGCGCGCGGTGCTCATCAAGCACGGGCTGCGCAACGCGATCATTCCCGTGGTGACGCTGCTGGGCACGCAGCTGCCCCAGATCCTCGGCGCCACCGTGATCATCGAGACCATATTCGGGCTGCCGGGGATGAGCCGGTTCCTCTTCGACGCCATCAACCAGCGTGACTATCCCGTCATCCAAGGCGTCAACCTCGTGGTCGTCTCCACCGTGGTGTTCGTGAACCTGGGTGTCGACGCCCTCTATGCCATCCTCGATCCCCGCATCCGCTACTAGCGCCGGCGTTGCCCCGGCCCGGCGCGGGTCGGCGGGCGGGCCGGCCCGCGCCCTCGTGCGGGCGCCGCTTGCGTGCTGGCGCTTTGCGCGGCGCAAGCCGCTGGGGGCCGTGGGCGGCGCCATCGTGATCGCGATGCTGCTCATGGCGGTCTTCGCCGAGCGCATCGCGCCTCACGACTACGACGCGCAGATCCGCGGGGCGCGGATGCAAGCGCCGAGTGCGGCGCACTGGCTGGGCACCGACAACCTCAGCCGCGACCTGTGGAGCCGGATCGTGTACGGCGCGCGCGTGTCGGTCACCGTCGGCTTCGGCACCATCGCCCTCGGCACGCTCCTCGCTATTCTCATCGGCGTTTCCAGCGCGTACTTCGGCGGCGCCTACGATCTCGTCCTGCAGCGGGTGGTGGACGCGTGGCTGTCGTTTCCCTACCTCGTCATCATCCTGTCCGTGATGGCGGTGCTGGGCCCGGGCCAGCTCAACGTGATCCTCGCGCTGAGCGTCATCGTGGCCGCCAACAGCTCGCG
>JBKKCN010000557.1:0-4123 GCA_046712525.1 Candidatus Rokuibacteriota bacterium | reverse complement strand
AAGCTGTGCAGCCGGCGCTCGGCGGTGGCGACGTCGGGATCGAGGGCGAGGGTGACATAGGCCGCGCCGGTGACGGCCTCCGCCGGGCGCCCCGCCGCGCGCGCGGCCGCCTGGATGAGGGGAAACTGCTCCGCGAAGAACTCGACGTGGGGCCCGGTGGGGAACCAGGCGTCGAAGCGGGCGGCCTCGCGCAGCGCGGTGGGTCCGCTGCCGCCGATCCAGATGGGAGGCCCGCCGGGGCGGTGCGGCTTCGGCTCCATGGTCACGTCCTCGAGGGTGAAGTGCTTCCCGCGGAAGCTGACGCCATCGCCGCTCCAGAGGGCGCGGCAGATCTCGAGCGTCTCGAGGAACCGCCCCACCCGGCGCTCGAAGGGCACGCCCGCCGCCGCAAACTCCTTGCGGATCGCTGGCCCGTCCGCGGCGATCCCGACGCCCAGGATCAGCCGACCCTCGGCCACCCGGTCCAGCGTCCCCACGATATGCGCGAGCACCACCGGGGGGCGGAGCGCGGGCAGGAGCACGGCGGTGCCGAGGCGCACCCGTCGCGTGCGCGCCGCGACGGCGGCGAGGAGGGTGAGCGGCTCGTGGCGCGGGCGCGCGGTGAGGGAATCGCCGATCCACACGGAGTCGAAGCCGGCGGCCTCCGCGCGCTCGGCCATGGCTAGCAGCGGCGCCGTCTCCATGCGGCCGGACATGACGGCTTCACGCGTGGGAAGGAGGACGCCGAACTCGGTCGCCATGGACGGCTCTCCGGTCAGAAGGTGACGGGCAGCGACGCGAGCCCGCGGAGCGTCAGGCTCTGGCGGAACTCGGGCCGGTCGGTGGCCAGCGCGAGCGCGGGCAGCCGCTGGATCAGGGTATTGATGGCGATCTGACCCTCGACGCGCGCGAGGGGGGCGCCCAGGCAGAAGTGGATGCCCCAGCCGAATGCGATGTGGCGGTTCTCGGTCCGGCCGATATCGAGGCGATCGGGGTCGGGGAACTGGGCAGGGTCCCGGTCGGCGGCGCCGATGAAGGGCATCACCATCTCGCCATTGGCGATGGTGTGGCCGTCGATGGTGACGTCCGCGCTCGGGATGCGTGCCGTGCGCTGCACGGGACCGTCGTAACGCAGCAGCTCTTCCACCGCGGTGCCGATGAGCCCGGGGTTCTCGCGCAGCCGGCGTAGCTGCTCCGGATGGCGCAGCAGCGCGAGGGTGCCGTTGCCGATGAGGTTCACGGTCGTCTCGTGGACGGCCACGAGGAGCAGGGTGCAGGTGGCGAGCAGCTCGTCCTCGCTCAGCTTGTCGCCCGCTTCTTCGGCGGCGATGAGGGCAGAGAGCATGTCGGCGCGCGGCGCGGCCCGGCGCTCGGCGATGAGGGCGCGGAAGTAGCCGGCGAGGGCATGCCGGCCGGCGACGGCGCGACGGCCCACGTCCGAGTCCGGCGGCAGCAGGATGGCGTCGAGCCCTCGCGCGATGTCGAGCCCCCAGCCCTTGAACCGCTCGTGGTCCTCCACGGGCACGCCCAGCATCTCGCAGATGACGATGACCGGCAGCGGGTAGGCGAACTGTTCGATGAGGTCCATCGAGCCTTCGTCCTGCACGGCGTCGACGAGCCCGTTCACGATCTGCTGGATGTGCGGTCGCAGTGTTTCAACCACGCGAGGCGTGAAGGCCTTGCTGACCAGCGAACGCAGCCGCGTGTGGTCGGGCGGATCGCGGTCGAGCATCGACAGGCCCATCTGCGGCACGGGGGCGCCGAAGCGCGCGGCGATGAAGCCGGCGATCGCTTCCTTGGCCAGGCGCGGATCGCGCAGCGCGGCCACCACGTCTTCGTACCGCGTGAGCACCCAGAACCCGAGAGGGCTGTGGTGAACGGGGTCCTCCGCGCGCAGGCGGTGGTACATCGGGTAGGGATTCGCGAGGAACTCCGGATCCATCGGGTTGAAGGTGACGCTCATGGCATCACGCTACGCCGCGGCCGCTTTCACGTCGCCGGCCAGACGCTCCATGGCGCGCACCATCGCCGGCACCCCGGCGCGCGGCAGATCGAACGTCATCCACTCCGCGCCGAGGGCACGCACCCGGCGGATGTCGGATGCGACCTCCGCCACCGAGCCCTGAAAGGCCGCGCGCCCGCCGCCCTTCGCCGTCTCCGTGAGATCGAGGAGGTTGCGCGGGGCAAGGCCGAGCCCCTTCCGTCCGCGTTGGGACGCCAGGTCGCGCAGCGTCGCGAACCCTTTCTCGATGTCGTCGAGGCTGAGCGCCAACGGATGCCACGCGTCGCCGAGCTCGGCGCACCGGCGCACGGCGGGGGCGGACACGCTGCCGGGCGAGCCGCCCACCCAGATGGGCGGGTGCGGGCGCTGCACGGGGCGGGGAGAAAACGTGGCGCCGCTGAAGCCGGCGTACTCGCCCTTGTACTCCGGGATGTCGCTGGCCCACGCGGTCTTGATCGCGCGCAGATAGTCGTCACTCAGCTTCCCGCGTTCGCGGAACGGCAGGCGCAGGTCCGCGAATTCGGCTTCGTCCCATCCCACCCCGACACCGAAGATGAAGCGGCCGCCCGAGGCCTGGTCGACGGTGGCGGCCGCCTTGGCCGTGACGAGGGCGCTCCGGTAGGGAAGCACGATGACGCTGGCGCCGAGATGGATGCGCTGAGTGCGGCCGGCGAGATAGGCGAGGAGCGAAAAGGGATCCGGCCAGTGGCCGCCGTAGTGCTGGGTGGTGGCGGGCTTGGCCAGGATGTGATCGGGTACGAAGACGCCGTCGAGGCCCAGCTCCTCCGCGCGCGTTGTCAACGAGGCCGCGTCGGCCACCGTGAGCTGCCAGATCGGAAGCACCACCCCGTAGTTCATGCGAGCCTCCCTGTGAGCGGAATCGGCACCGAGTGTAGCGCGTATCAGGTCGAGGTGAGCTTGCGCCTCAACGGCTCTTGAGTCGCGGCAGCAGGCGTGCGGCGGCCTCGTCCACCTGCGCGAGCTGATCGCCTCCGGCGAAGCGGAAGAGCAGGTGGCGGGCGCCCGCGTCGATCCAGCGCTGGAGCCACTCCACGGCGCCATCGATCGGCCCCGCGTACGTCGCCTGCCGCGCCATGATGGCGCGCGCGGGCGCGGCGTAGTAGGTCTCGAGAAACTGATGCAGCCGCTGCTCGGCGGCGGCGCGATCCGGATCGAGGGCGAGCGTGACGTAGGCGGCGCCGGTCACCGCATCGGGCGCGCGCCCGGCGGCGCGGGCGGCGGCCTGCACGGCGGGGAAGTGCTCGGCGAAGAACTCGACGCTGGGGCCGGTGGGAAACCAGGCGTCGAAGCGCGCGGCCTCGCGCAGCGCGGTGGGGCCGCTGCCGCCGATCCAGATGGGCGGGCCGCCCACCCGGTGAGGCTTGGGCTCCATGGTGACGTTCTTCAGGGTGAAGTGCTTGCCGCTGAAGCTGACGTCGTCGCGGGTCCAGAGGGCGCGGCAGATCTCCAGCGTCTCGATGAAGCGGCCCACGCGCCGCTCGAACGGCACGCCGGCGGCCTCGAACTCCTTGCGAATGGCCGGCATGTCGGCGGCGAAGCCGACGCCGAGGATCAGCCGTCCCTCCGCCACGCGGTCGAGCGTGCCCACCACGTGGGCGAGCACGACGGGATTGCGGAGCACGGGCAGCAGCACCGCCGTGCCCACCAGCACGCGGCGCGTGCGCGCGGCGACGGCGGCGAGCAGCGTGAGGGGCTCGTGGCGCGGGCGCGCGGTGAGGGAGTCGCCGATCCACACGGAGTCGAAGCCGGCTGCCTCCGCGCGCTCCGCCATGGCCAGCAGCGGTGCCGTCTCGTTGCGGCCGGACATGACGGCTTCGCGCGTGGGCAGGAGGACGCCGAAGGCGGTCATCGCATCATGCTCGGCAGCCACAGCGCCAGCCACGGAAAGGCGACGAGGATGGCCAGGCGCACCACGTCCGCCCACATGAATGGCATGACGCCGCTGAAGATCGTGCCCGTGCTGACCTCGGGGAGCAGCGTCTTGAGCACGAACATGTTCATGCCGACGGGGGGGCTGATGAGGCCGATCTCGACCACGCACACGATGATGATGCCGAACCAGACGGGATCGAAGCCGAGCCCGACGATGACCGGGTAGAACACGGGAATCGTGAGCAGCAC
>JBKKCN010000556.1:0-5280 GCA_046712525.1 Candidatus Rokuibacteriota bacterium | reverse complement strand
GAGCTGCATCAGATCGACGTCTGCCGCTGCAACTCGCGCACCCGCCCGCCGGTGCCCTCGACCACGATGAGCTGACAGTGCCGCCCTCCGCCGCCGAGCGCCGCGCCCTCGTCGAGCTCGTCGATCGCCTCACGCGGGACAAGATCGGCCCCCGCGCCGCCGCCTACGACCGCGAGGGCAAGAACCCCGTCGAGAGCTGGCGGGACCTGCAGGCCGACAACCTGCTCGCGGCCGTCGTCCCCACCGCGTACGGCGGCCGCGGCCTCGACATGCCGACGTACGTCGACGTGATCCGCACCATCGCGCAGGGCTGCGCGAGCACGGCCATGACGTTGCACATGCACTCCACCGTGCTGCGCTTCATCGACGCCCTCGGCAGCGAGGCGCAGAAGCGGCGCTACTTCGCCGAAGTCGTGAAGCACGGCCGTCTCTTCGGGAGCTGGGGCAGCGAGCCCGCCGTCAGCCTCTCCCGCACCTTCCTGATGGAGACCGTCGTGCGCGCGCACGGCGACGGCTACGTCGTGGACGGCACGAAGTACTTCTGCACGATGGCCCTCGGCGCCTCCTACTACATGGTCTGGTGCGCCCTCGACGGTGGCGCCGACATGGGCAAGGCGTTGCTGCAGGTGCTGGTGCCCGCCGACGCCAACGGCATCGCCACCGACGGCACGTGGGACACGCTCGGCATGCGTGCCACCTTCAGTCCCGCCGTGACCTTCACGGGCACGCGCGTGTCCGAGGACGCGGCCCTCGGCCCGCCGGGGGCCGCCGTGCAGGTGGGCGTGGTGGAGAGCTTCGGCCTCGGCTACGCGGCCGTCTACATGGGCGTGGCGGAGTCGGCTCTCCGACTGTGCGCGGAGTATGCGCGCAAGCGTGTGGTGAAGCCCGAGAACATCCCCGTCGCCAACGATCCCGCCGTGCAGCGCCACGTGGGCGAGATGAGCGCCCAGCTCGGTGCCGCGCGCCTCGTGCTGGACGACGCGGCGGCGGGCTGGGAGCCCGCGGACATGGTCGAGCGCGGCGTGCTCGCCAACCGCGCGAAGTACGTCGGCGGCGAAACGGCGCTGGCGGTGACGTCGAAGGTGATCCAGGTCGTGGGCGGCCGCGGCGCCTACCGCGACTTCGGCGCCGAGCGCGCCTTCCGCGACGTCCGCACCGCCACCCTCATGCCGCCCACCGCCGACCGCATGCTGGAAGCCATCGGCAAGAACGTGCTTGGCCTCACCACCGCCATGTTCAACGTGGCGGGACGTTGATCCCGACCTTCGCCGCCCTCCTCGCCCTCGGCCTCCTCATCGCCCCTTACGCGGCCGGGGCACAGACGAAGGTGTACCGCATAGGCGTGCTGGACCCGTCCTCGATGGCGCGCAACACCGCCAATCTCGACGCCTTCCGGCGGGGCATGCGCGAGCTCGGCTACGTCGAAGGCCAGCACTTCGTGATCGAGTACCGCTCCGGCGGCGGCGTCGAATTCGCGGGGCTCGCGGGAGAGCTGGTGCGCCTGAAGGTGGACCTCATCCTCACCCGCGGCACGGCCGCCGTCACCGCCGCGAAAAACGCCACGCGAACGATTCCGGTCGTGATGGCGTCAAGTGGGGATCCCCTCGGCGCCGGCGTGGTCACCGGGCTCGCACGCCCGGGGGGCAACGTCACCGGGCTGAGCTCGCTCTCCGCCGAGGTGACCGGCAAGCGCCTGCAGCTGCTCAAGGAAACAGTTCCGGGACTTCGGCGCCTCGCCGCCGTGTTCGACAAGGGAACGGGATTCATCACTCAATGGCGGGCCACCGAGGAGGCCGCTCGCGCGATGGGCCTCGAGCCACACCTTTTCTATATCGACCGCGCCGAGGACCTCGGGCCTGCGTTCGAGGCCGCACACAACACGCGCGCCGAGGCCGTCATGGTGGGATTGGGCCCGGTAATGCAGAACAACGTCGAGCGCGTGGTCGCCCTCGTCGCACGCTACCGGCTGCCGTCAGCCTTCATCTCGCGCGAATTCGCCGACGCCGGCGGCCTCATGGCCTTCGGCGTGAGCTACCCTGACGCCTACCGGCGCGCCGCCATGTACGTCGACAAGATCTTCAAGGGCGCCCGGCCCGCCGACCTCCCCATCGAGCAGCCGTCGAAGTTCGAGTTCGTGATCAACATGAAGGCGGCCAAGACGCTCGGGCTCGCCATCCCTTCATCGGTGTTGCTGCGGGCGGATGACGTCATTCAGTAGGCTTGCTGTCCTCGCCGCCTTCCTGACGCTCGGTCTTGTGGCAGCGCCGCTCGTCGCGCACGGACAGACGGCGGGCAAGGTGTACCGGATCGGCGTACTCGACACGTCGTCGATGGCGCGCAACGCCGTCAACATGGCCGCGTTCCGGCAAGGGCTGCGGGAGCTCGGCTACGTCGAAGGCCAGCACTTCGTGATCGAGTACCGCTCGCCCCGCAGCGGGGCCACCGAGTTCCCCGACCTTGCCCACGACCTCGTCCGCTCGAAGGTGGACGTGATCTTGACCCGCGGCACCGCTGCCGTCATCGCCGCGAAGAATGCCACCCGAACGATTCCGATCGTCATGACAGCCAGCGGGGACCCCATCGGGATGGGGGTGGTGCCTACTCTCGCGCGTCCCGGCGGCAACGTGACGGGGCTGACCACGCTCAGCGCCGAGGTGAGCGCCAAGCGGATGCAGCTGCTCAAGGAAGCGATCCCTGGTATCCAGCGTGTGGCGACGCTGATCGACATGGCGAGCGGGCTCGTGACGCTGTGGCGAACCACGGAGCAGTCAGCTCGCGCCATGGGCCTGCAACCCCAGCTTCTCGACGTCAGGAAGGCGGAGGAGCTGGCTCCGGCCTTCGAGGCCGCCGTGAAGCAGCGGGCGGACGCGCTCGTGGCGTCACAAGGCACCGTGCTGCAGAACAACATCGGCCGGGTCGTCGAGCTGGCGGCCAGGCACCGGCTACCCGCCATCTACCCCTCGCGTGAGTTCACGGACGCGGGCGGCCTCATGGCATATGGCGCCGCCATCCCCGACCTCTATCGCCGCGCCGGCGCCTACGTCGACAAGATCTTCAAAGGCGCTCAGGCGGGCGAGCTGCCCATCGAGCAGCCCACGAAGTTCGAGTTCCTCGTCAATCTGAAGACGGCGGCGGCGCTCGGGCTCACCATTCCACAGGCCGTGCTGCTGCAGGCGGACGAGGTGATGCGGTAGGTCGCACCTCGAGGTGACTCCCTTCAGCGCGTGGTCGATTTCTCGCCATTCGAACGCCGCTGAGCTGGATAAGAGTCACCCGGTTCGGACGGTCGCAGGCCCTTCCAATTTCTTTTAAAGTCTGTATTAACCAGCATTTACATTCCGCCTCGCGCAGGTGGTATGACCATTGCTCCAGCCCGAAGTCGCACATCACGTTTACGGCGCGCGCGCGAGGGCACCAATGAGTGATCCGCTGAGCAGGCTACTGATCGTCGACGATGATCCCGATGTTCTGGAGGTCCTCGCGACCCATTTCTCCCCCCGCTACGAGGTCATGACGGCCCAGCACGGTCCGGACGCGCTCATGATCGCCAGCTACCTACGGCCCGACGCCGTGCTGGTGGACATCTTCATGCCGGGGTGGGACGGGGTCCAGGTCTTGAGAGCGATCCGCGCGATGGACGGGAGCGTTCCCGTCGTCATGCTGTCGAACGCCAACGAACGCGTCGCCCGGGACACGCTGATGATGGGCGCCTTCGATTGCATTCCGAAGCCGTTCGAGGTGGCGACGGTCGACCGCGTTGTCGTCGCCGCCATCGCCGCCGGCGCCGGCCGCGCGTGGTCGGCGTTCGACATGCAGCCCACCGCACCGCAGACGCCCACGCTCACGCGTGCGCAGGTGGTGACGCTGCTGCGAACCGGCCGAAGAGAGCGCAAGGACAGACAGCACCTGATCTTCGCCGCGAGCTGACGTTACCCGGTCACACTCCCGGTTCACACACCCGGTTCACACACCCAGGAACCGCTGCTGGATGGCGGGCTCCGCTTTCAACGCCTCCGGCGTGCCCGAGAACTGCACCTGCCCCTGGTCCAGCACGTACAGGCGGTGTGACAGGCTCAGCGCCACCTCGAGCGTCTGCTCCACGAGCAGGATGGTGGTCCCGCGCCGGTTGATCTCCTTGAGAATCGCGGTGAGGCTCTGCACGAGCAAGGGCGCGAGGCCCTCCGTGGGCTCGTCGACGAGCACGAGACGTGGCCGCGCCACGAGAGCGCGGGCGATGGCGAGCATCTGCTGCTCGCCGCCCGACAGCAGACGGCCCTTCTGCTCGGCACGCTCCCGCAGCCGGGGGAAGTAGTCGAACACCTCGTCGAGCAGAGCCGCGCCGTTGCGCACGCCTCCGCCGAGCATCCCCAGGCGCAGATTCTCGAGCACGCTGAGGTTCGGGATCACGCGCCGTTCCTCCGGCACCCACGCGATGCCCTGGTGCGCGATGGCGTGGGTGGGCAGGCGGGTGAGGTCCGTGCCCGAGAAGTGGACGTGGCCGCGTCGCGCCGGATTGATGCCCATGATGGAGCGCAGCGTGGTGGTCTTGCCGGCGCCGTTCCTGCCGATGAGCGTCACCACCTCCCCCTCGTCGAGGGTGAGCGAAATGCCTTGCAGAATATGGGCTTCGCCGTAGTACGTGTGAATGGCGTCGACCGTGAGCAGGCTCACGCGGTCACGCCGAGATAGGTCTGCTGCACGAGCGTGCTGGCACGGATCTCCTCCGGCGTGCCCTCCGCCAGCACACGGCCCTGGTGGAGGACGGTGATGACGTCCGAGACGTTCATCACCAGCTTCATCTTGTGCTCCACGAGCACGATGGTACGGCCGCGGACGAGCTGTCGGATGAGTCGCATGGTGGCGTCCGTCTCCTCCGGGCTCATGCCGGCGGTGGGCTCGTCGAGCAGCAGCAGGACGGGCTCGGATGCGAGCGCGATGCCGATCTCCAGATGCCGCCGCTCGCCATGCGAGAGGTGCGCCGCGAGGTGGTCGGCCTTGACCACGAGACCGACGGTGGCGAGGATCGCCTCCGCGCGCGCGCGTACGTCATGGAGGTCGACGGCGCGCGACCAGAAGTTGAACGAGCGCGTGTAGCCCTGCGCGGCCACGCGCACGTTCTCGAGAACGGTCAGGTGAGGGAACACGTTCGTGATCTGATACGACTTGCCGATCCCGAGGCGGGCCACGTCGTACTGCGGCAGACCCGTGATGTCCTGGCCGCGGAAGCGGATGCGTCCCGAGGTCGGCGTCACCTCGCCGGAGACAAGACGAAAGAACGTC
>JBKKCN010000555.1:0-5093 GCA_046712525.1 Candidatus Rokuibacteriota bacterium | reverse complement strand
CCACCGGGGTCTTCACCCCAGAGGACATCGTTCATCTCGTCGCCTATCTCCAGGCCCTGAAGGGCCCCGCGCCGCCGGAGCGCGACGCCGAGCGGGATCCGAACACGCGCAAGAAGCCGGTGGGCTTCGGTGACAACCTCGATCCCACCAACAATCCCGCCGTGCTGCTCGCCGAAGGCGCCGAGGATCTGTGGACGGCGCCCGGTCCCAATGGCCAGTCGTGCGCCACGTGCCACACGGCCACCCCGCGGACGGCGATGCACGGGATCGCCACCCGCTATCCCAAGCTCGTGGCGTCCACCGGGCGCGTCATGTCCATCGAAGATTTTCTCACCGTGCACGTGCCGGCCACGACGGGGCGACCGATGCTCGCCCAGAGCACCGAGAATCTGACGATGGCCATGCTCATCCGCATGGCGTCCAATGGCCTGCCGCTCGCGGTGGACGTGAGCAGCCCCGGCGCGCGCGCGGCCGTCGAGCGCGGCAAGGCCTCCTTCTACCGCCGCGTCGGCGAGCGCAATCACTCCTGCGCGGACTGCCATACGCCCGACAAGGGCGCCAACAAGTTCCTCGGCGGCCGCCTGCTCGCCGACGCCTCCGCGGGCGTCACGCGCCACTTTCCGACCTGGCGCACGAACCTCTCCGAGGTGTGGGACATCCGCAAGCGCTTCCAGTGGTGCATGACGCCTCTCGGCATGAACATGCTCGCGGCCGACGCCGTCGAGTACGCCGAGCTCGAGCTGTACCTGGCGTCGTTCGACAACGGCAAGCCGATTAGTGTCCCTGGGATCCGCCACTAGTCTGCGCACCCGGGCCTGCGCGTCCGTGCGACGGGCGGGGACGGGCGGCGGTCGGGAGTGCGGCGACCACGTGGATGGCGCCCGCCTCGGATCGAGGGCGGCTGGGCGATTAGTTACATGGGGGGCCTCGACGGGTCCCCCAAGCCCCCCGACGCTCGGCAGCACCGCGGCGAAGCCGCGGCGCTCCTCGGAACAGGATCCCAGACGCCGGAGGACCTGCCAGCCCCGCCTAACGCCCGTCGGTGATTCCGTACATGCCACTCCCGAGTCTCATGGAGCTTAGTCGGCGCGATCTTCTGAAGCTTTTGGCGATCGGCGCGGGCGCGGGTCTTGCGCCCTCCGACGTCGAGGGCGCGTCGCGGGCGCCGGAGCGGCTGCTCGACTTCGAAGCGCTGGGCAATGTCACCCTCCTTCATGTCACGGATCCCCACGCGATGCTGATGCCGGTGTACTACCGCGAGCCGGACACGCGGATCGGCGTCGGGCCCGAGCGCGGCACGCCGCCGTTCCTCACGGGCGAGGCGTTCCTGACGGCGTTTGCGATCGCGCCGCGCAGCGCCGAGGCGTATGCGTGCACGCATCTGGATTTTGTGACGCTGGCGGCGCGCTATGGGGCGATGGGCGGGTATGCGCAGCTTGCCACGCTGGTGAAGCGGGTGCGGGCGGAGCGGGCGGGGCGGACGTTGCTGCTGGACGGTGGCGACACGCTGCAGGGGTCGGCCACGGCGCTGTGGAGTCGCGGGGAGGACATGCTGCGGGTCATCAACCAGCTCGGTGTGGACGTGTTCGCGCCGCACTGGGAATTCATGTACGGCGTGGAGCGCGTGAAGGAGCTCTTCGGCGACCGTGAGCGGCGCGGGATGTTCGCGGGGGACTTCGTCGCGCACAACGTGTACGAGGCGGGATGGGGCGACTCCGTGTTCCATCCGTACACGATCCGCGAGGTAGGCGGCGTGAAGGTGGGCGTCATCGGGCAGGCCTTTCCGTACACGCCCGTCGCGCACCCGCGGCGCTTCGTGGCCGATCTCACCTTCGGTATCCGCGAGGACAGGGTGCAGGCCCTCGTCGACGAGCTCCGTACCATCAAGAAGGTCGGGCTCGTGGTGCTCCTGTCGCACAACGGCCTCAGCGTCGACGTCAAGCTCGCCGCGCGCGTGAGCGGGATCGACGTGATCCTCGGCGGTCACACGCACGACGCGTTGCCGCTGCCGTTACGGGTGGGCCGCACGCTGGTCGTCAACTCCGGCTCGCACGGCAAGTTCGTGAGCCGCCTCGACCTCGACGTGCGCGGCAGCGGCGTGGCGGGTTACCGGTACCGCCTCTTGCCCATCCTGTCCAAGGACGTGCCGGAGGACGCGGAGATGGCGGCGCTGGTGCGCTCGCTGCGGGCGCCGCACGCGGCGCGTCTGGACGAGGAGCTGGCCGTGTCCGACTCGCTGCTGTACCGGCGCGGCAACTTCAACGGGCCCTTCGACGAGGTGCTGCTGGACGCGTTGCTCAAGCGGGCGGATGCGCAGGTGGCGTTCTCGCCGGGCTTCCGCTGGGGCCTCACCGTGCTGCCGGGGCAGGCGATCACCCTCGGCGACGTCTACGCGCACACGGCGCTCACCTACGCCAACACGTGGGCGCGGGAGATGACCGGCGCCGAGATCCACACCGTGATGGAAGACGTTGCCGATAATCTATTTCACCCGGACCCGTATTACCGGCAGGGTGGGGACATGGTGCGCCTGGGCGGTCTCACGTACGCGATCGATCCGGAGCGGCCGCACGGCCGCCGCATCAGCGACATCCGCGTGGCGGGGCGCGCGCTCGACCCCGCGCGGCGCTACAAGAGCACGGGATGGGCGAGCCTGGGCGAGGCGCACGGCCCGCCCGTGTGGGAGGTGGTGGCCGCGCACCTGCGCGACATCAAGCGGGTCAAGCTCGACCCTCGGCCCCGGGTGAAGATCCTGTCGCGCCCCGTGTAGTACGATACGCGCCATGTGGCGCGCGCTCATCCTCTCGCTGCTCCTCGTCGCCCCCGCGAGCGCGGCCTCGATGGAGGATCTGCTCTTCGACCTCGAGCTGGTGCCGCTCGACGGCCGCACGCCCCCCCCGCTGTCGCTCCAGCGTCTCGCCGATGGCAAGACCGTCGGCCTCGCGGACTTCAAAGGCCGCGCCCTCCTCGTGTACTTCTGGGCGACGTGGTGACCGTACTGCACGAGGGAGTTACCCTCGACCATCGAACAGGTGCATCGCGCGTACAAGGACCGCGGGCTCACCGTGCTCGCCGTCGACATGAAAGAGCCGAAAGAGACGGTGGCGGCGTGGGTGCGTAAGAGCGGCGTGACCTTCGACGTGCTCCTCGATCCCACCGAGACCGCCGCGCGCGCGTACCAGGTGACGGTCACGCCCACCGTGTACCTCATCGGCCGCGACGGCAAGCTGCTGGCGAAGGCGATCGGCACCAAACGCTGGATGGGGACGAAGGGCCGCGCGCTCCTCGACGCCATGCTGGTGAAGTGAGCGGCAGCGACGTCCTCGACTTCGACGTCCTGGACTTTGACGTCTTGATTCTGGGCGCGGGCGGTGCGGGGCTGTGCGCGGCCCTGCACGCGGCGGATGCCGCGCCCTCCCTGTCCATCGGCATCGTCGTCAAGGGCCTGCTCGGCCGCGCCGGCTGCACGCGCATGGTGCAGGGCGGCTACAACGCCGTCCTCACGGCGCCCGATTCCCTCGACGCGCACCTGCTCGACACCCTCAACGGTGGCGGCTGGATCAACGACCAGGAGCTCGTGCACACGCTGGTGGTGGAGGCGCCCGCGCGCGTGCTGGAGCTGGAGTGGCGCTACGGCTGCCTCTTCGACCGCACCGCGGAGGGGCGCATCCACCAGAAGCCGTTCGCGGGCCAGACGCACGACCGCACCATCCACAAAGGCGACCTCACCGGCATCGAGATCATGAATCGTCTCGCCGAGCAGGTGGCCGCGCGCCCGAATATCCGCGCGCTGGAGGAATGCCGCGCGGTGGAGCTGGCGCTCGACGAGCACGGGCGATCGGCGGGCGCGCTCGTGCTCGACGTCCGCACCGGCCGCTTCCAGTTCGTGCGCGCGCGGGCCACGCTCCTTGCGATGGGCGGCGGCCCCACCATGTACCGCATCTTCGCCTGCTCCGCCGACAAGGCCGCCGACGGTATCGCGCTCGCGTGGCGGGCCGGGCTGGCCCTGCGCGACATGGAGATGATCCAGTTCCATCCCACCGGACTCGTCATTCCCGGCTCGCTCATGACGGGCGCGCTGCTGGAAGAGGGGCTGCGGGGCGCGGGCGGGCACCTGCGCAACGGACGCGGGGAGCGGTTCATGGAGCGCTACGACGCCGCGCGCATGGAGCGCTCCACGCGCGACCTCGTCTCGCGCGCGTGCTTCACCGAGATCGCGCAAGGGCGCGGTACGCCCAACGGCGGGGTATGGATCGACGTCTCCCACCTCGGTGCCGACGTGGTGGAGCGCAACTTCCGCGGCATGGTGAAGCGCTGTCGCGACTTCGGCCGCGACCTCGCGCGCTCGCCGGTGGAGGTTGGACCTACCGCGCACTTCATGATGGGTGGCGTCGTCATCGACCCGCAATGCCGCACGGCCATCGAAGGACTGTTCGCGGCAGGCGAGGACACGGGTGGCGTGCACGGCGCCAACCGTCTCGGCGGCAACGGCGTGGCGGAGTCGACGGTGTTCGGCGGCCTCGCGGGCGACGTCATGGCCGCCTTCGTGGAAGGCCGGCCGGCGCCGCGCGTGAGCGCGGGCGCGCTGCAGGCATCCGTGCGCGCGCTCAGCGCGCCGCTGGCGCGTCCCCCCACCGCCGAGATTTACGACGTGCAGCGTGAGCTGCGCGAGACGATGTGGGACGACGCCGGCCTCGTGGGCGCCCCGCCCCCGCGGCGCGCCGCGCGCGCCCCCGGCCCGGCCGCACGTCTATCGCACCGACGGCACCGCGGCCGGAACGATCCGTCTCACCCCGTCGACGTTCATCAGTGCCAACGCCATCGTCGCAGCGGGCTCGAAAGTCTTCTTCATTGGCCAGACCCTGGCTGAAGGCGGCGAGCTCTGGGTCTCCGACGGTACCGTCGGCGGGACCATGATGGTGAAGGACATTGCAGCGGGGAGCGCAAGCTCGAACATCTTCAGCATGATGGATGTCGGCGGCATCCTATACTTCTCGGCGACCGAATTCTCCACCACGGGGACGGAGCTGTGGCGCAGCGACGGAACCGCGGCGGGAACGTTCGTGGTGAAGGACATCGTTCCGGGTTTCGCG
>JBKKCN010000554.1:0-4907 GCA_046712525.1 Candidatus Rokuibacteriota bacterium | reverse complement strand
GGCCGACGTACTCGACCTGGGCGCGCAGGATGGCGATCTGGCCCACCCGCACGGGATGGAGAAAGTCGATGTCGTCCATGTCGCCCAGCACCACCGTCCCGTGCGCCACGCGGCCCGCCGCCATCGTGCCCGCCTGGGTGATCCACTGCATCATGCGTCCGCCGTGGATCTGCCCCGGCGCGCCCGCGTGCTCCGGGAACACCCAGTTGACGACCTCGGTAACGGTATCGGCGATCGACGGCATAGGAAGGACGACGACTCCTTCTATCACGCCCCTCGTCTGTGCCGCAACGTCGCGGCCTGTAGTCAGACGTTCGCTCCCCGTTCGGCGGGGGCGAGCCGCGGGTGTGGCGAGCCCTGGTCGACCACGTGAATGGTGGCCGAATCGGACCGGGGCGGCTGGGCTCCATCGACACGCCTCGTGCGGTTCGAGTGAGCGGGAAACGGGTCTCCTCAGGGCTCACCACACCCGCGGCTCGCCCCCGCCGAACGTCAGCGGACGGGGGTGGGCTAGTCGCGGAAACGGGGGTCGAGGAGGTCGCGGAGGCCGTCGCCGAGGAGGTTGATGCCGAGGACGGCGAGGAGGAGCGCCAAGCCGGGGAAGATGGCGACCCAGGGGGCGGTGGAGAGGAAGGTTTGGCCGTCGGCGAGCATGGCGCCCCAGGAGATGGTGGGGGACTGGGCGCCGAGGCCGAGAAAGGAGAGGCCGGCTTCGGCCACCATGTTGCTGCCGACGCCGATGGTGGCGGCCACGAGCAGGGGCGCCACCGCGTTGGGCAGCAGGTGGCGAAACATGAGGGCGGCATTGCCGACGCCGAGCGCGCGCGCGGCGTGCACGTATTCACGGCTCTTGAGCGAGAGCACCGTGCCCCGCATGACGCGCGCGATGGTGGTCCAGCCGAGGGCGACGAGCACGATGAACACCTTGTCGAGCCCCGGCGTCTCGAAGATGGCGATGAGCCCGATGGCGAGCACGAGGGACGGGAAGGCCATCACGACGTCGGTGGCGCGCATCAGCACGGCGTCGAGCCGGCCTCCATAGAAGCCGGCGAGCAGCCCGATGGCGCCGCCGAAGGCGACCACCACGATCTCCACCCCCACGCCCACCGCGAGCCAGACGCCTCCACCGGTGAGGACGCGCGACAGGAGATCGCGGCCGAGGGCATCGGTGCCGAAGGGGTGCGCACGGCCGGGCGCCTCCAGCGTGGCGCTACTGCCGCTCGCCACGTCGTGCGGATCGTGGGGTGCCAGCAGCGGCGCCAGCAGCGAGACGAGCGCGAAGAGCGCCACGAGCGCGGCGCCCGCGAGGAAGCCCCGGTGACGGCGCGGATCAACGCTCGCCACGGCGCGTCCGGGGATCGATGGCGAGGTAGGCGAGGTCGACGATGAGGTTGCCGAGGACGTAGACGAGGGCAAAGAGGAGCACGGCACCCATGACCACGGGCACGTCGCGCTGACCCACCGCCGCCACCAGCAGCCGCCCCACGCCCGGCCACGCGAACACCGTCTCCGTGAGGGGGGCGCCCACGAGGAGATCGGCGAGGCCGATGCCGATGACGGTCACCACCGGAATGAGCGCGTTGCGAAGGGCGTGCTTGAAGAGGACGACGCGCTCCGAAAGCCCCTTCGCGCGCGCCACGCTCACGTAATCCTGGCGGATGACCTCGAGGAGGCTCGACCGCGTCATGCGGGCGACCGTCCCCGTGTGCAGCGCGCCCAGCGTGAGCGCAGGCAGCACGAGGTGTGCGAGGGAGCCGTTGCCGTAGCCGGAGACGGGCAGCCAGCCCAGCGTGACCGCAAAGAGCAGCGCCAGCATCATGCCGAGCCAGAAGACGGGTGTGGAGATGCCGAGGACGGCGGCGCCCATCACGACATGGTCGAGCGCCGAGCCCGCGCGCGCGGCGGCGAGCGCGCCCATGCCGATGCCCGCCACCACGGAGATGAGCGTGGCGGCGAACGCCAGGCGCGCGGTGGCGGGCAGCCGCTCGGCGATGACGTCGAGCACCGGCCGCTGCTCGCGGAACGACTGGCCGAGGTCCCCCCGCGCCAACCGTCCCAGCCACGTCAGATATTGCACCGGCAGCGGGCGGTCGAGCGCGTACTCGCGGCGAAGCTGAGCGAGGATCTCGGGGTCCGCGCGCTGGCCCATGGCTGCGCGCGCGGGATCGCCGAGGGCAAGGGCGTTGAGCGTGAAGACGAGGAGCGTGATACCGAAGACGACGGGGAGGAGGGCGGCGACGCGACCGAGCAGCGGTCGGGTCAGGTCAGCGAGCACGTGCTACCGGTCGAGCCACACTTTACGCAGGGGAGACATGAACTCGGGGGCCGTGGACTGCGGGGAGCGCTCGAGGCCCTTCACGTACGGCTTGATGAGCGCGCGGCTTGCGTAGTGGTACAGCGAGATCCATGCCGCCTCGTCCACGATGATCTGCTCCGCCTGCGCGTACCGGTCGTAGCGTGCCGGACCGCTCGCCATCGTGTCCGCCTCGTCCAGCAGCCGGTCCACCGTCGGATTGCGATAGCGGGACGTGTTGCCGGCCACGCCCGCGTTGCGGGAATGGAAGAGCACGGTGAGGAAGTTCTCGGGATCGGGGTAGTCCGCGATCCATCCCTGCCTGAAGAAGGGCGCGCCGCCCGCGTCGACGACCTTTATATGCGCGGCCCAGTCCAGGCGCCTCAGCTCGAGGGCGATGCCGAGCTCCTTGAGCTGCGCCTGGAGCACCTCGGCGATGCGCTGGTTGGCGTCGCTGGTGTTGAAGTGATAGGCCATCGCGGGCAGGCCCTTGCCACCCGGAAAGCCCGCCTCCGCCAGCAGCACGCGAGCCCGCTCGCGGTCGAAGGCCAGGCGCTTCACCTGCGGCGCGTAGCCGGGCACGGCGGGCGGCAGGATGCCGGCCGCCGGCTGCACGCAGCCTTCCAGCAAGCGGTTCACGACGATCGAGGGATCGACTGCGTGGGCGATCGCGCGCCGCACGCGCACGTCGGTGAAAGGGGCGCGCTCCACGTTGAAGCGCAGCCCGTGCGTGCCGATGGTGGGCCAGATGCCGACCTCGCTCTTGAGCTTGGGATCCGCCTGCACCGACCGGCAGCGGCCGGTGGGGATGTCCGTGAACTCGAGCTCGCCCGCCACATACTCGTTGAAGCGGGTGACCTCCGCGGGAATGATCCGGAAGATCACGCGCTCGAGATACGCGGGACCGCGGAAATGGTCGCCGAAGCGTTCCACGACGACCTGGTCGTCTCGCCGCCACGACACGAAGCGGAAGGCGCCCGTGCCCACCGGCCTGCTCGCGAAGCCGGCCTTGTCGGCCTCCTCGGGGGGCACCACGGACGCGGCATCGTAGGCGATCAGGTGAAGGAAGGGCGCGAACGGCTTGTCGAGCCGGATCTCCACGGTGAGGTCGGCCACCACGCGCACCCCGGTGATCTCCGGCGCGGCGCCCTTGATGAAGTTGCGGGCACCCGTGATCTTCTCGAACACCCAGGGCCGCTTGCCCTTGGCAGCCCGCTCGAACGAGTACTTCACGTCGGCGGCCTTCATCTCGCGCCCGTTGTGGAACTTCACGCCGGGCCGCAGCGCGAACGTGTACACGCGCTGGTCGGTCGACACGGTCCAGCTGCGCGCGAGCGCGGGCACGGGCTTGAGGCGCTCGTCCAGCTCCAGGAGCGCGTCGAAAACCTGGCGGATCACGCCGGACGAGGTGAGATCAGTCGCGTCCTTCGGATCCAGGGTGGGCGGATCGGCACTGAACACCGCACGCAGGATGCCGCCCTGCTTGGGCGGCGCCTGGCCGATGGCCGGCGTGGCAAGCGCCGCCGCCAGAAGGGCGGCGAGGAGCCACACCCGTTTCACGGCGCCGCTTCGAGGCTGACGGTGCTGAGCTGGTGGAAGCCGGTCGGATGCAGCCGGAGGTTGCGGACCTCCGGGCGCGCCACGCCCCAGAGCAACCGCACATACACAGGGATCCAGGGCACCTCGTTGGCGAGGAGGCCCTGCGCCCGCTGGTAGAGCCGTGCGCGCTCCGTGCGGTTGGAGAGCTGGCTGGCGCGGATGAGCACGTCGTCGAGCCGGGGATCGCGATAAAAGGAAAAGTTGAGCGCCCGCGCCCCCTTGGTGGCCCCCTCGCTCGTCGAGAGGGGGAAGAGGAACAGGTGGGGATCGCCCCCAGCCACCGCGCCCTCGACCAGGGATATCTCGTGCTCTCCCGACTGCAGCGCCGTGCGCATCTTCAAAGCGGGCTGCAGGCGGACCTCGATGGGGATGTCGGCCGCCCCCAGCATCAACTGTATGGCTTCGGCGAGCTTCGGCACATTGACGCCGTCGGTATCGCTCGGCGCCAGCATGATGGCCCGCTCGCCCTTCGGCCAGCCGCCGTCGCGGAGCAGCGCCCTCACCGCATCGCGCGTACCGCCGAGGACCGGACTGCCTTCACGCCGTGCCCATACGCCCACCGGCAGGAACGAAGGCAGCGGCACCGCCGCGCGGTCGAGCGCGACGCTGAGGACGGCAGGGTCGAGCGCCCCCGCCACCGCCTGGCGCACCTTCTTGCGGTTGAAGGGCTCCTTTTCCGTCTGGAACGCGAGGTAGCCGACACGCGTGCCCGGCGTGGACAGCGCCCCCGCTGCGCGCCGCGGCGGCGCCGGGGGAAACCAGATGTCGAGGGCGCGGGCGTCGAACTCCGCCTCCGCGTGGTCGTCGCCTGAGATGTCGAGGAAAACGATGCGCTCCGCCCGGGGCGGTCCGCCCCAGTGCCCCGCCACCGCCTCCAGTGCCATGCGGCCCGCGGAGGCATCCACGAGGCGATAGGGCCCCGTCCCCACCAGCCGCGTAGTGCCGTCAGCCGCGGTGGCAGAGCGCGCGATGGAGAGGCCCGGGTGCGCGAGGATCGTCAACAGCGGCGCGTACG
>JBKKCN010000553.1:0-7534 GCA_046712525.1 Candidatus Rokuibacteriota bacterium | reverse complement strand
TAAGGAAGAGCAACAGGGCTGCGCTGCGGGTGTACGTGTTCATCGCGTCCCCTCTTCGGTTCGAAGTTGCTGCGAGCGGCGATTGTATCGCGCTTACGACCACGCCGAGCGTGCTGACTTCGCTCGCGCGTCGCTGCGTCTTTTTTTCAATTACGCCTGTTCGCTCCCTGCCGCGTATGTGTTCGGCTTCGTGACGCCGAGCTGAAGGCAAGCACGTGTCGCCTGTCCCGGGTCGGCCAGGAAGCTCTTGATTTCAAGAGACCTCTGGCGGTTCGCGGGAGCGATCCGGGGTTCGGTACGGTCCTTGCCTGCTCGGGCCTCGGCTCTGCGAAGTCTGCCCTTCCAGAACGGTGAGTCCAGTCGGCGGGAGCCCGCACGACGACGAAGGGTCATTGATCGCCGCACATTGTTTGAGGGGAACCATTTGATTTTTTGTATATCGGCTCTCATCGCTGCCGTCCTGGTTGCGCCGACCATGGCGTGGGCCTTTATCACCGACGCCGCCAGTCATCCGCCGCCCACGACCGGCGCCTACGCCTACTACAGCACCTACGGCACCTTCGGGCCGGACCGTCCCGGGTTCCCGGGCGTGGGGCAGACCTACGTCGATCCGGTGTTCGGCAGCACCGTGCGGCGATTGACGAACGCGATGGGACAGCCGCCGGGCAGCGACATCTATGGCAAGAACGGCTTCTGGAACGCCGATGGCACGCTGATGTTCCACAATGACGGCAGCTCGAAGACGATCATCAACACGACCACGGGAGCGGTCGTGCGCGTAAACGTCCCCGGCAACTTCGATGGCTCCTTCGCCCCCGACGACCCGGACACCTGGTATTACTTCAGCGGCGCCAGCCTGCGGAAGTATTCCGTGGCGACGGGAACCACCAGCCTCGTGAAGACGTTCTCGGCCACGCTGGGTGCGCTCGGCGGCTCCGTGGACTGGGTGGACCGCACGGGCCGCTACATGGTCCTCAACATCGGCGGCCAGGCGCGGGTGTGGGACAAGCAGAATGACGTGCTGTACGCCGGACCCGTGCCCGGCAACGCCGGCGACGGCTGGGTCGGTATCTCCCCCGATGCCAAGTACGTGGTGGCGGCGATCGACGACAAGCGGTCGTATGCCATCAACCACACCACGCGCACCGTGAACACCACCGGCGTGATGTTCTGGAGCCTGTGCGGCGGCCACGGCGACCTGCTCTCGGCCACCGACGGCAAGACGTACTTCGTGACGTTCGAGTGTTACGAAGAGGCGGCGATCTACGCGGTGGACGTGAGCCTGCCACAGACGGAGACGGACGCGGGGCGAGCCCAACAGCGGGCGACGAACCGAAAGCTGATGGATACCGAATGGGCGGACGACGGCCACATCGCGGCGGCGGCCCGGGGGATGTTCCAGGACTGGGCCTTCATCTCGGTGGAGTCCAACGACGATCCCTTCACGGGCGGCGTGAGCGGCTGGCGGCCCTACAAGCAGGAGATCGTGATGGCGAACGTGCTGACGGGGGAGCTGCGGCGGCTCGCCCATCACCGCTCGCGGGGCATCCTCGGCAGCTACTTCTACCAGCCGCGGGTGTCGGTGAGCTGGGACGGCACGCGCGTGGGGTGGGCCTCGAACTTCGGCTACGCCGGCCCCGACTACGGCGACATCTACGCCATCGAGCTGGCGTCCGCCGGCTCGCCGCCACCTCCGCCGCCGCCCACGGCGTCGTTCACGAACCCGGCGGCCGGTGCCACGCTGAGCGGCACCGCCACCGTCACCATCGCCGCCACCGGCGGCTCCGGCACCGGCTACACATACAAGCTCGCGGTGGACGGCATCACCGTGTACGCGGGTGCCACCAACACCATCAGCTGGAACACGTCCGGCGTGAGCAACGCCGCGCACACGCTCACGGCAACGGTCACGGACTCCTCGGGCCAATCGGGCGTCGCGTCACGCTCCGTGACGGTCTCCAACAATGCGGCAACGGCGTTGAGCCTGGCCTATCACGGCAAGATCCGCGATCGCGTGGGGCAGGGCAACACGGCGCTGAGCGCGGACGGCGCCATGGACGGGACGCTCACGGTCACTCTGAACGCGACCGGCGGACGCACGATCACCGGCCTGCGGCTCGACAGCACGGGGCCGGGCACATGGGACACGGACGGCGCGAGCGAGTACTGGGCGCTCGCCGTCGCCGCCACCGTCGACGGTGCGCTGATCAACAATTCGTCGTCGATGGCGGTGAATTTCACGGTGGCGAACGGCGGGACGTTCGCGCTGTTCGCCTCCGACTACGCCAACATCGAGTTCGCGACGGGCGCCACGCTGACCGTGCGCGCCACCTTCTCTGACGGGACGACGGCGACGACCACGGTGACGACGCCGGCGTCTCCGCCGCCCCTCTCGGCGCTTCTGAGCGTCACATACAGCGGCAAGCTCCGCGATCGCGTGGGGCAGGGCAACACGGTGCTGAGCGCGGACGGCATGATGGACGGGACGCTCACCGTCACGCTGAACGCGACCGGCGAACGCACGATCACCGGCCTCAGGCTCGACAGCACGGGGCCGGGCACGTGGGACACGAACGGCGCGAGCGAGTATTGGGCGCTCGGCGTTGCCGCCACCGTCGACAGTGCGCTGATCAACAATTCGTCGTCGATGGCGGTGAACTTCACGGTGGCGAACGGCGGGACATTCGTGGTGTTCGCCTCCGACTACGCCAACATCGAGTTCGCGACGGGCGCGGCGCTGACACTCACGGCGACGTTCTCGGATGGGAGCACCGCCACCGCGACCACGACCGCCGGAAGCGTCGCGCTGCCAGCGCTGGCCGTGACCTACGGCGGTAAGCTGCGCGACCGCGTCGGACAGGGCAACACGGCGTTGAGTGCGGACGGCGCGCTCGACGGCACGCTCACCGTCACCCTGAACGCGATCGGGGGACGCACGATCACGGGGCTTCGGCTCGAGAGCAGCGCGCCAGGGACCTGGGACACCGATGGTGCAAGCGAGTATTGGGTCCTGGGCGTGGCGACGTCGCTCACCGCTCCCGTCTTGAACAACGCGCCGACGATGGCGGTCAGCCTCGCGGTGGCGGACGGCGGCAGCTTCATCCTGTTCGCCTCCGACTACGCCGACATCGAGTTCGCGCCCGGCGCCACCCTGACCCTGACGGCGAGATTCTCGGACGGCAGTACCGCGAGCGCCGTCAGGCAGGTCCCGTAGCGCTCTTCCGCCCGCTCGCAGCTCGTCGGTAGCCGTCCGCGCAGGCCCCGTCGTCGTGGCGCTGTTGATGACAAGTGATCTGTCCGCTCGGTTTTGACATGTGATCTGTCCGCCTCAATGACCGACGAGGCCCGCGCGGGATCGTTTTGACACGTGAACTGTCCGCGGCTGCGGCTCGCGCCGGGGAGCACCGGCGGCCGACAACGGCCGGCCGTGGCGGTCATACAGCCCGAACCGCCGGAGCCCGCACCAGATGGAGTGCTGCCCGTTGTGGTGACGGGGGACGAGGACGCGGAGGCCGGCGCAACTGCGGCGGCCGCGCTGCTTGTCGATCTGCAGCCTGAGGCTGTCGAAGGTCACGGTGTTATCGCGGCCGACGACGCGCGCTTCTTCGTGGCAAAGGATCTGCTCGAGGTCGGTGCTGCCCAGCGGAACGAAGGCCGCGGCCGGATCGTCAGGTGGTCGCGCGAAGCGCGCGTCAAACGTCGGGCGGAAGTGCTCCTGCAGGTACGCATTGGCCGCCGCCGGGGTCGTGATCCCGGCGAGGCGCAGCTCGTTGACGAGCCGGCCTTGGATGGTGCGGTGGGCGCGCTCACTGCGGCCGCGGGCTTGGGGCGAGTAGCCGAGGATGTGCTCGATGCCCAGGCGGTGCAGCGCGCGCCCGAGCTGGGTGGGCTTCGTGCGATCCGGTGCGGCCCCGGAGGTGGGGGTATGTACCGCCCAGTGCGCGCGATCGGTGTAGAGGGCCATGGGCAGGCCGTGCGTCTCGAAGACGGCGCGCCGTGCGGTCATGACGGCCGCGCTCCTCTCGCCGCCAGGGGCGAATTGAGCATAGAGCAACCGTTTGGTCGCGTCGTCGACGACCGCGATGCGCGTGAGCCACAGGTCGGGGACGAGGGCCAGCCAGTGATGACGGCTGCCGTCGAGATGGAGCAACTCACCGACGCAGGGGCGCGGCTCGCGGCGACGGCGATGGCGCCCGCGCGGCCGGTGTTTGGGCAACAAGCCGGCGCCTTGGAGGGCCTGTTTGACGAAGCTATAGGACAGCGAGAGCCCGTGCTGACGCCGGGCCTGCTCCACCGCCGCGAGCGCGTAGGTCATCACCACCTCCATGGTGGTGCGGACCTACCATCCCCTCGGCGCTTGGAGCGGACAGATCACTTGCTCTCGGGAGCGGACAGATCATGTGCTCCCTACACCCCGTCGTCGTGGCGCTTGACAGCCTCCCGGTGGTTAAGTATTTTCGAACTGCCATTAAGTACAGATGAACTTTCGAGGCGCGGCGCGATGAAGACCCGCATCAGCCTGACGGTCAACGGCGAGGCTCACGACGTGCTCGTCGCCGTCCACAAGACCCTCCTCGAGGTGCTGCGTGAAGACCTCGGTCTCACGGGCACCAAGCACGGCTGCGAGCTGGGCGAGTGCGGCACGTGTACCGTTCTCGTCGACGGTCAGCCCGTCCTGTCGTGCCTGGCGTTGCCCGCCGACCTCGAGGGTGCCGCCATCGCCACCGTGGAGGGCATGGCGGACGGCTCCACGCTCCATCCGCTGCAGCAGGCGTTCGCCGAGCTCGGCGCCGCCCAGTGCGGCTACTGCACGCCCGGCATCCTGCTCACAGCGCAGGCGCTGCTGGCGGAGGATCGAACTCCTACCCGCGGTCGCATCAAGGAAGCCCTTGCCGGCAACCTGTGCCGCTGCACCGGGTACACGAAGATCCTGGACGCCGTGGAGCTGGCCGCGCTGAGGATGGCCCACGCATGACGACCAAGGGCGAGTTCTCCGTTGTCGGGCAGCCGCTGCCGAAGATCGACGCGTGGGCCAAGGTGACCGGGCAGACGCGGTACGCGGACGACCTCACGCTGCCGCGCATGGCCTTCGGGCGGCTGCTGCGCAGCCCGCACGCCCACGCCCGTATCACGTCCATCGAGACGTCGCGTGCGCGCGCCCTCCCGGGCGTCTACGCCGTGATCACCGGGGCGGACCTGCCGCGGGTGAAGTTCGGTATCCTGCCCGTGTCGCAGGACGAGGAAGCGCTGTGCATCGACAAGGTGCGCATGGTGGGCGACGCGGTGGCGGCGGTGGCGGCGGTGGACGAGGAGACGGCCGAGCAGGCCTGCCGGCTCATCGACGTGCAATATGAGCCGCTGCCCTCGCTCATGTCCATCCAGGAGTCGCTCGCGCATCCGGAAGTCCGCATCCACGAGTACGGCGACGGCCCCAATGTCCACAAGAACGTGGCGCTGCAGTTCGGGGACGTCGAAGCGTCGTTCACCGGTGCGCATCTCCTCCGCGAAGACGTGTTCTTCTTCGAGGGCAACACGCACCTGCCCATGGAGCAGCACGCCGCGCTCGCCCACTGGGCGCCCGACGGCAAGCTCACGCTGTGGTCGTCCACCCAGACGCCGCACTACGTCCACCGGCTGCTCTCGAAGATTCTCGACGTCCCCGGCGCGCACATCCGCGTCGTCGCGGCCCCCGTGGGCGGTGGCTTCGGCGGCAAGCTCGATCCCTTCGCGCACGAGATCGCCGCCTGCAAGCTGTCCCAGATCACGGGACGGCCGGTGAAGATCGCCTGCTCGCGGGAAGAGGTCTTCTACATCCACCGGGGGCGCCATCCGGTGCTCATGTGGATCAAGACGGGCTTCACGAAGGACGGCGACATTACCGGCTGCCACCTCAAGACGTGGCTCGACGGCGGCGCCTATGGATCCTACGGCGTGGCGTCGACCTTCTACACGGGCGTCATCAACCCGGTGACCTACAAGATCCCCGTGTACAAGTTCGAGGGCGCGCGCGTGTTCACCAACAAGCCGCCGTGCGGGCCCAAGCGCGGCCATGGCACGCCGCAGCCGCGCTTCGCGCTGGAATGCCAGATCGATAAGGCCGCCGAGCAGCTCGGCCTCGATCCCGCCGACATGCGGCGGCGCATCGTGGCCGAGCCCTTCACCAAGACGGCCAACCACCTCACGGTGACCACCATCGGTCTCGGCGAGTGTCTCGACAAGGTGGTGGAGGCCTCGGGCTGGCGGCAGAAGCGCCCGCGCTTCATGGCCGCCGCCAAGCTCTCCGAGGCAAAGCCGCTGTGGCAGCCGCGCAAGCGCAAAGGCATCGGCATTGCCGCCTCCGCGTACATGACGGGCGCCGGCACCGCCATCTACTGGAACAGCATGCCGCACTCCGGCGTGGTGCTTCGCGCCGACCGCAGCGGCTCCGTGACCGTGCTCTGTGGCGCCACGGACATCGGCCAGGGGTCGGACTCGATCCTCGCCTATCTGCCCGCGGAGGTCCTCGGCCTCGATCCAAAGGACATCCACGTGCATCCCGCCGACACGAGCCTGACGCCCGTCGATCTCGGCTCGTACTCCTCGCGCGTCACGCTCATGTGCGGCGTGGCCGTCATCCAGGCCGCCGAGCGGCTGAAGGCAGTCGTCTTCAAGGCCGTCGCCGCCAAGCTCGGCGTGCCCGCCGCCGCCCTCGTCGCGCGCGATCGTCACGTGGGCGTGCCGGACGACTGGGACAAGGCGGTGCCGTTCGCGCAGGCCGTCGAGCTGGGCGAGTCCATGCACGGGGTGCTCGCGTTTGCGGGCTCGTACGCGCCGCCCAAGCGCGCGGGCAAGTACAAGGGTGGTGGCGTGGGACCGTCACCGTGCTACTCGTACTCCGCCTGCATCGTCGAGCTCACCGTGGACGAGGACACGGGCACCATCGAGCTGGACGACGTGTGGATCGCCCACGACATCGGCCGCGCGTTGAATCCGTTGCTTGTTGAAGGCCAAATCGAAGGCTCGATCTACATGGGGATCGGCGAGGCGCTCATGGAGGAGCAGGACTTCCGCAAGGGCGTGCACAAGACGCCGTCGATGCTCGACTACAAGAGTCCCACCACGCTGGAGACGCCGGAGATCCATACGTTCCTGGTGGAGACCGACGATCCCGAAGGGCCCTTCGGCGCCAAGGAAGCAGGGCAGGGGCCGCTGCTGCCCGTCATCCCCGCCATCGCCAACGCCATCTACCAGGCCATCGGCGTGCGCGTGGACGAGGTGCCCATCACGCCGGACAAGATCCTCAAGGGCCTCGATCTCAAGCGGCAGGGCAAGACGGCGCGCATCGGTCCCGACAAGCTGCCTCTGTTCACCTTCAAAGAACCGGTCGTGGTGGAGTCGGCCTTCGGTCAGCCCGCCGACGCGATCACGGGGCGCCCGTTCTCCGACGAAAGACAGCCACCGGCATGATGCGGTTGCCGCCCTTCGAGTACCTGTTGCCGCGGACCGTGAGCGACGCCGTGAAGTACCTGACCGACCGCGGGCCGGAGGCGATGAT
>JBKKCN010000552.1:0-7213 GCA_046712525.1 Candidatus Rokuibacteriota bacterium | reverse complement strand
GGCGTGGAGGTCGACCGGGCGCCGCGCGAGGTCGTCGTGCACTCCATGACGGTGGAAGCGGTGGGTGAGACGAGCGCCGTGGTGCGCATCGTGTGTGGCAAGGGCACGTACGTGCGGATCCTCGCCTACGATCTCGGCGCGGCCCTCGGCTGCGGGGCGGCGGTGGAGCGCCTCGAGCGGACCCGGGTGGGGCACTTCGACGCGCGCACGGCGCTGAGCTGGCACGATCTCACGGAGCAGGACGCCGAGGCGCTGTGGGCGTGTGTGTTGCCGCCGGAGGCGGCGCTCGCGGCGTGGCCGGCCCTGCATCTTGCCCCCGAAGAGGTTCGCCGCTTCGTGCACGGCCAGCCCGTCGACGTGACGGCGCCCGCGCGGGATCGCTTGGTCAGGGTCCACGACGACCTGGGCAGCCTGCTCGGGGTGGGCGAGATCGAGGCCGGTGGCACGCGGGTCAGGCCGGTGCGCCTGCTCAATGCGGATCGTTCAGGGACTCGAGTCCTACCCGCCTGACGGCGCGCCGAGCGTGGTGGCGCTCGGCGTGTTCGACGGCGTGCACCTCGCGCACCGCGCGATTCTCGGCGCCGCCGTCTCGCGTGCGCGCGAGCTCGGCGTGCAGGCACTGGCGTGTACCTTCGATCCCCATCCGGTGGAGGTCCTGCAGCCGGAGCGCGCCCCTGTCCCCCTCACCACCATTCCCGAGCGGCTGGACCTGATGGCTGAAACCGGCCTCGACGGCGCCGTGGTGATCGCGTTCACGCGCGCGCTGGCGGCGATGGAGCCGGAAGCGTTCGTGAAGGACGTGCTCGTGGGGCGATTGAGGGCGAGGGAAGTGGTGGTCGGCTTCAATCATCGCTTCGGCCGCGGTGCTCGCGGCGATGCCGCCATGCTCGAGAGCCTGGGCGAGCGTCTCGGCTTCCGCGCGCACGTGGTGGAGCCCCTGCAGGTGGACGGCGTGCCCGTCTCCTCCACCGAAGTGCGCGCGGCACTGCAGCGGGGGGACGTCACGGTGGCGAGGCGGTTCCTGGGCCGCCCCTATTCCGTGGGCGGCACCGTCGTCCACGGCGCCGGCCGCGGTCGTACTCTGGGCTTTCCCACCGCCAACGTGCAGCCCGACCGCCCCGTCCTCGTGCCGGCCGGCGTCTACGGGTGCGACCTGCTCCTGGACGGGGCCGCCCACCATGCCGTCGTTAACATCGGCGTGCGCCCGACATTCGGGGAGGCGACCACCACGGTGGAGGCGCATGCCCTCGATTTCTCTGGGGATATGTACGACCGCCACGTGGTGCTCCGCTTCCGGGAGCGCCTGCGCCCGGAACGCAAGTTCGCCTCCGTCGAGGATCTCAAAGCGCAGATCGCCGAGGACATCAAAGAGGCGAGGTCGCGGCGCTAGGTGCCCGGCTTTACTGCCGCCAAAACGCGTGGTACTCTCTGCTATCTGTTGAACAGAAAAGGTTTTTTGAACCCGCACCGGGGATGAGTCTCTGGAGCGTGGCGATTGGAGGAGTCCACCGCATGCCGCTTGCCGTCGACCGCAAGAAGAGTCTGATCGAGCAGTTCAAGACGCACGAAGGCGACACGGGGTCGCCCGAGGTCCAGATCGCACTCCTCTCTGAGCGCATCACCTATCTCACGGAGCACTTCAAGACCCACGCGAAGGACCATCACTCGCGGCGCGGGCTCCTGATGATGATCGGCAAACGCCGCGGGTTGCTCGAGTACGTGAAGAAGAAGGACTCGGAACGGTATCGCACGATCATCGAAAAGCTGGGTATCCGCCGCTGACGATGGTCTGTTCATCCAACAACGGTTGGTCCTCGGACGGATTGAACCCGGGGGCCCAAGAGCGGGGTGTCAGGCCGCTCGCCACACATGGCGCCGATCGCAGGGCGGTCGGCCCCCGAGGACAAATCACTTGAGCCACACCGTACAGACCGACATCAACGGGCACTCCCTTTCCCTCGAGACCGGTAAGGTCGCCAAGCAGGCCGACGGCGCCGTGGTCGTCCGCTACGGCGGCACCATGGTGCTCTGCACCACCGTGGCCGCCAAGAGCGCCAAGGAAGCCCAGGACTTCTTCCCGCTCACGGTCGAGTATCGCGAGCGCGCGTACGCGGGCGGCCGCATACCGGGCGGCTATTTCAAGCGCGAAGGGGCGCCGGTCAAGAAAGAGACGCTGACCTCGCGCCTGATCGACCGGCCCATCCGGCCGCTGTTCCCGGACGGCTTCCGCAACGAGGTGCAGGTCATCTGCCTCGTGATCTCCGGCGACCAGGAGAACGACCCTGACGTGCTCGCCATCAATGGCGCCTCCGCCGCCCTCTGCCTGTCCGGTATCCCGTTCGAGGGGCCGGTGGGCGCGGTGCGCGTGGGGCAGGTGGACGGTAAGTTCGTCGCCAATCCGACCACGGCCCAGCAGCTCGCCTCGAGCCTCGAGCTGGTGATCGCCGGCACCGAGGACGCGGTCCTCATGGTGGAGTCGGGCGCCAAGGAAGTGTCCGAAGAGGTGATGCTGGAGGCGATCGCCTTCGGCCACGCCGAGTGCAAGCGGCTGGCGAAGGTCCAGAAGGACCTCGCGGCCAAGGCGGCCAAGCCGCGCTGGACGTTCGACCCCAATGCGGGCAAGGACCAGGCGCTCGCCGCGCGCGTGCGCGAGCTGGCCGCCGCCAAGCTGCAGGCGGCCTTCCAGATCCACGGTAAGCACGAGCGCGCGGAGGCCGTGAAGCGCGTGTTCGACGAGGTGATGACCGCCGTCGGCGCCGACGAG
This sequence comes from Candidatus Rokuibacteriota bacterium, assembly GCA_046712525.1. Lineage (GTDB taxonomy): Bacteria > Methylomirabilota > Methylomirabilia > Rokubacteriales > CSP1-6 > JBBDXO01. Next base: position 4,449 of record JBKKCN010000552.1, on the reverse strand, counting down.
ACCAAGAAGGGCGCCGTGCGCGCCGCCTTCGAGGAGGTCGAGAGCGCCGAGGTGCGCCGCCTCATCGTCGACAAGGGGCTGCGCGTGGACGGCCGCAAGGTGAACGAGATTCGTCCCATCTCGATCGAGACGGGGTACCTGCCGCGCTCCCACGGCTCCGCGCTCTTCACGCGCGGCGAGACGCAGGCGCTCGTGTCGGCCACCCTCGGCACGAAGTCGGACGAGCAGAAGATCGAGTCGCTGGAAGGCGAGTCGTACCGCAACTTCATGCTTCACTACAACTTCCCGTCGTTCTCCGTGGGTGAGGTGCGCCGCTTCGGCTCGCCGTCGCGGCGTGATATCGGGCACGGCGCCCTCGCGGAGCGCGCGGTGGAGGCGGTGCTGCCGCCCAAGGAAGAGTTCCCGTACACGATCCGGGTGGTGTCCGACATCCTCGAGTCGAACGGCTCCTCCTCGATGGCGAGCGTGTGCGGCGCCTCCCTGGCGCTGATGGACGCGGGGGTGCCGCTCAAGGCGCACGTGGCCGGCATCGCGATGGGTCTCGTCAAGGAGGGTGACAAGTACGGCATCCTCACCGACATCATGGGCACCGAGGACCACTACGGGGACATGGACTTCAAGGTGGCCGGCACCGAGAAGGGCATCACCGCCCTCCAGATGGATATCAAGATCCGGGGCGTGTCCATCGACATCATGCGTACCGCGCTCCAGAACGCGCGCGAGGCGCGGCTCTTCGTCCTCGGCAAGATGCGGGAAGCGCTGGAGAAGCCGCGGCCGGAGATGTCGCCGTACGCGCCACGCTTCGTGACCATCAAGATCCGCACGGAAAAGATCCGGGAGATCATCGGCCCCGGCGGCAAGGTCATCCGCGGCATCCAGGAAGCGACCGGCGCCAAGATCGACGTGGAAGACGACGGTCGGGTGACGATCTTCTCCCCGGACAATGAATCAGTACAAAAAGCACTCGGCATGATCCAGGATATCTGTCGCGAGGTGGAGCTGGACCGTATTTACCTGGGCAAGGTGCGCAAGATCACCGAGTTCGGCGCCTTCGTGGAGGTCATCCCGAACACGGACGGGCTCCTGCACATCTCGCAGATTGCGGAGTCGCGCATCCGCGCGGTGACGGACGTGCTCACCGAGGGCGACGAAGTGCTCGTGAAGGTCATCGAGATCGACGGCAACGGCAAGATGCGGCTGTCGCGCAAGATGGCGCTGCGCGAGCAGCCCGCGCTCGCCGACAAGGAAAAGATCAAGAACCCGCAGGCGGCGAATCCCCCGCGGGAATAGGTGATATGACGCGTGGCTGACGAAGGCTACCGCAAGAGCGTGCTGCCGAACGGCATCCGTGTCATCACGGAGCGGATGCCGCACGTGCGCTCGGTGGCGGTGGGCGTCTGGGTGGAGACGGGCTCGCGCCACGAGCCGGAGAGCCGGGGCGGCATCTCACACTTCATCGAGCACCTCGTGTTCAAGGGGACGGCCACCCGCAGCGCGGAGGCGATCGCCCGCACGATGGACTCGGTGGGCGGGCAGCAGGACGCCTTCACCTCCAAGGAGAACACCTGCTTCTACGTGCAGGTGCTCGACGAGCACCTCCCGCTCGCCGTGGACCTGCTCACCGATATCCTGCTGCATCCCCTCTTCAACCCCGACGAGATCGAGCGCGAGAAGTCCGTCGTCCTCCAGGAGATCAAGATGGTGGAGGACACGCCGGACGACGTCATCCACGATCTCTTCGCGGCGCAGGTGTGGGCCGGGCATCCGCTGGGCCGCCCCATCCTCGGCACCGTCGACCTCGTGAACGGCTTCAGCCGGGACACCATCGCGGCGCACTTCGTGGAGGAGTACGTGCCGCCCCGCATCGTCATCGCGGTGGCGGGCAACGTGACGCACCAGCAGGTGGTCGACCTCTTCGGACGCGGCTTCAACGGCTTCAGCCATCCCGCCGCCGCCCGCCACGAGGAGCCCGCCGGCATCACGCCGAGCGTCAACATCGTGCACAAGACGCTCGAGCAGGTGCACCTGGTGATGGGCTTCCCCGGCCTGCACCACTCGGCCCCCGAGCGGTATGCGCTCTACCTGCTCAACGACGTCATCGGCGGCAGCATGTCGTCGCGGTTGTTCCAGGAGGTGCGGGAGCGCCAGGGCCTCGTGTATTCCATCGGCTCCTCCGTGCAGTCGTTCTGCGACACGGGTGTCCTCTACGTGTACGCGGCCACCGAGGCGCAGAACTTCTCCAAGGTCCTCAAGTCCACCCTCAAGGAGCTGCGCGATCTCAAGAAGTCGGGGGTGACGGAGGAGGAGCTGCGGCGCGCCAAGGACCATCTGAAGGGCAGCCTCATGCTGTCGCTGGAATCGACCTCCAGCCGCATGAACCGTCTCGCCAGGCACGAGCTGCACCTCGGCTCCTTCCTCACGATGGACGCCATGCTGGCGGCCATCGACGGCGTCAAGCACGAAGAGGTGCAGGCAATGATCACTGAGCTTTTGGATGAGGAACGGTTGGCGCTCACGACGTTGGGGCCGCTGGACCGTCGTAATCTTCCCCGGGAGTTGCTTCGGCACTAGTTTTTGCGGGGCCGACGATAAGGGCGCATCTGCTTCGTTGGCTCCTCGCTCCTCCCTGCGGCGTAGGCGGCCTACGCCTCAGTCGTCGACTCGTCGCCGCCTCGCATCTGCACCCTTCTCGTCGCCCCGGCTCGCCTCGTCGATTGATCACTGCGCGATTGGCTGTCTGCCCTCTACCCCTCCGTGTGTTTTTTGGTTAAGGTGTGTGCGTGATCGATCGATACACGCGTGCCGCGATGGGGGCCATTTGGAGCGAGGAGGCGAAGTATGCGGCCTGGCTTCGGGTGGAGCTGGCGGTGTGTGATGTGTATGCCCGGCGGGGGAAGATTCCGGCGGATGCGATGGCGCGCATCCGGCAGAAGTCGAAGGTCGATGTCGCGCGTATTCTCGAGATCCAGAAGCGGGTGAAGCACGAGATGATCTCGCTGCTGACGTCGCTGGAAGAGCAGCTCGGCGACGATTCGCGGTTCGTGCACGTCGGGCTCACCACCAATGACGTGTGGGATACCGCGACGGGATTGCAATTGCGCGACGCGGCCGACCTGCTCATGGCGGGGCAGGAGCGGCTCCGGGCGGCCATCCGCACGCTGGCGCTGCGCTACAAGGACACGCTGACGGTGGGGCGGACGCACGGTGTGCACGCGGAGCCGACCACCTTCGGTCTCAAGGCGGCCGTGTGGTACGTGGAGGCGGGGCGCAACCTGGAGCGGCTGGCGCGGGCGCGGGCCACGGTGGCGGTGGGCAAGCTGTCGGGCGCCGTAGGCAACTTCGCGCACGTCGATCCGGACCTCGAAGAGGAAGTCTGCCGCGAGCTCGGAGTGGGCGTGGAGCCCGTGTCGACGCAAATCGTGCAGCGCGACCGTCACGCGGAGTTCTGCTCGACGCTCGCCCTCGTCGCCGCCTCCCTGGAGAAGATCGCCCTCGAGGTGCGAGGTCTGCAGCGCACGGAGGTGCTGGAGGCGCAGGAGCCGTTCGGGGAGGGGCAGAAGGGTTCGAGCGCGATGCCTCACAAGCGCAACCCGGAGCTGGCGGAGCGCATCTGCGGCCTCGCCCGTCTCCTGCGCGGCAACGCGATGGCATCGCTGGAGAACGTGGCCCTCTGGCACGAGCGCGACATCAGCCACTCCTCCGTGGAGCGCGTGATCCTGCCCGATTCCACCATCGTGCTCGACTACATCCTGGATCTCACCGCGTTCATCCTGGAAGGGCTCGAGGTCGACCCCGCGCGCATGTCGGAGAACATCGACCGCAGCTACGGCCTCATCTATTCACAGCGCGTGCTCCTCATGCTGACGGAGAGCGGGCTCGCGCGCCAGGTCGCGTACGAGATCGTGCAGCGCAGCTCGATGCGGGCATGGCGGGAGCGCCGGTCCTTCCTGGAAATCCTCGGCGAAGACCCGGCCGTCACCGGCCGCCTCTCTGCGGACGAATTGAAGGCGTGCTTCGACCCTGCCTGGTACCTGCGCCACGTGGACGTCGTGTTTCGTCGTGCTGGCCTTTCGCCATGACCCCAAAGGAGCGCACCGTGCCAAAGCCGGTTACAGAAGGCGTCGAGCTGCGGGACAAGATGTACGAGGGCAAGGCGAAGATCGTCTATGCCACCAGCAAGCCCGGCATCGTCGTGCAGTATTTCAAGGACGACGCCACCGCTTTCAACGCGCTCAAGCGCGGCACCATCGTGGGCAAGGGCGTGGTGAACAACCGCATGTCGGCCGCGCTCTTCACGCTGCTCGGCAAGGCCCGCATCCCCACGCACTACCTGGGCACGCTGTCGGATCGCGAGATGCTGTGCCGCCGGCTCGACATCATCAAGATCGAGACCATCGTGCGCAACGTGGTGGCGGGCAGCCTCGCCAAGCGCACCGGCCTCGACGAGGG
>JBKKCN010000551.1:0-3268 GCA_046712525.1 Candidatus Rokuibacteriota bacterium | reverse complement strand
GTGTAGTCCCGATGCGCTTGTACATGGCCGCGCACCCGGCATTGAGACACGCGGGCTTGTCGAGTGGCGGGTCCGGTGTCAGCGGTAGCGTCGTGATGAGCGCCGCGTAGTACAGCAGCCCATATTCCGGATTCAGGATGATGTGGGCGGCGAGGCTGCGCGAGCCGAGGCCGGCGAGCTCGGCCGCGTGCATCATGCTCATGGGCGGCTCGTGGCCGTGCATGGGCAGCGAGGGCGCCTGGATGGCATAGTGGCCGAGCCGGTTCTCGATGTGATCGCACATGGCGTGGATGGCCACGTTCTCGCGCAGGTCGTAGCCGGTGATCTCCATCACGCGGTGATCGGGCGAGCGCCACGCGCCCGCGGTGGGACCATCGCCGCCCGCCACCACCACGCTCTGCGCGCCGGGCAGGATGTCCTCGGGCCGGTAGCCCTCGGGCACCTTCTCACGGAACGCCTCCGCGGAAGCGATGCCCACCACGCGCGCGCCCGCGCCGAGGCCGATGGCCTTGAGGGCCGCTTCGAGCGTGGCGTCCGTTGCCGTGTCCGTCACCTCAGTGGCGCCGCCGGCGTGCGCGAGAATCGTCTCGAAGATGCGGTTCGTCTCGCGCGTTTCGCCATGACGGCCACCACTATACGCCCGGGACCAGGGCTCGCACGTCAGTGAATGGGTGTTCACTGACGCCATGCGCATGAGCGCCAGCGCGCGCGAGGCCTTTTGCCGGTGGGGGACCGCGTCGTAGAATCACGGCCACCGATGGATTTCGAGCGACTGCGCGCGTGTACCCTGCCCGGCCTGCTCGTGGAGCGTGCGCACACGCGCCCGGGTCGCGTTGCCTTCCGCGCCAAGGAGCTGGGCGTCTACCGCGAGACGTCATGGGCGCGATTGGCGGAGCGAGTGTCCGCCGTCGCGCTGGGCTTCGCGCGGCAGTTCGGTGTCACGCGCGGGCAGGCGGTCGCCATCATGGGCAACCCGTGTCCGGAGTGGACGATCGTCGATCTCGCCGCGCAGGCGCTCGGCGCGGTGACGTACGGCATCTATCCCACGAGCGCGCCCGGCGAAGTGCGCTACCTGCTGCAGCACGGCGGCGCCGCCCTCGTCGTGGTCGAGGACCAGGAGCACCTCGACAAGACCCTCGCCGTGCTCGCCGAGTGCCCCGCGGTGCGCGCCGTCGTCGTCATCGACACGCGCGCGCTCTTCATGTACCGCAGCGAGCGCGTCCACCGCTTCGCGGACGTCGAGGCGCGCGGGGCGGCCGCCGCCATACCCGACACGCTCGCCACCCTCGCGCGCGCGCTGTCGCCGGACGATGCCGCCACCATCGTCTACACCTCGGGGACGACGGGAACGCCCAAGGGCGCGCTCTACCGTCACGGCGCCCACATCGCCGCCTGCGCCAACATCGTCGCGCACTATCCCGTGCTGGCGCGCGGTGAGCACCGCGTGGTGGCCATGCTGCCTCTGTGCCACACGATGGGCCGCAACACGGCCATCACCATGCCGCTCATCGCAGACGTGGTGCCGCACTACCCGGAGTCCGTCGACACCTTCGCGGAGAGCCTGTACGAGGTGGCGCCCACCTTTGCCTTCCTCGTGCCGCGCTTTCTGCAGAAGTTCGCCGCCCATCTCCTCGTCGGGATCGACGCCAGCTCGCCGCTCAAGCGCGCCGCCTACCGAGCGGCCATGGCGCTCGCCCGGCCCGCCGCCGAAGGCCGCTGGCGCCGCCGCGTCTCCCCCGCGCGCCTCGTGGCCGCCGCCCTCGCGCGCGCGCTCGTCTTCCGGTGGCTGCTCGAGAAAGTCGGCTTCGCGCGCGCGCAGCTGGTGCTCTCCAGTGGCGCCCCGCTGCCTCCGGCGGTGGCCGCCCTCTGGCAGACGTGGGGCGTCAACGTGTGCGAGGCGTACGGCCAGACGGAGACGGGGGGCGCGCTCGTCAGCGGGCAGCGCGGTCCTTATCCGAGGCCGGGCGACGTGGGTGAGTCCGCGCCCAACATCGAGATCGCCGTCAGCGCCGAGTCGGAAGTGCTCGTGCGCGGGCCCGACCTCTTCGCGGGCTACTTTCGCGACGCGGAGGGGACGGCGGCCCTCTATCGCGACGGCTGGCTCGTGAGCGGCGATCTGTGCGAGCGCACGCCGGCGGGCGCGCTGAAGCTCGTGGACCGCAAGAAGGACATTCTGATCACGGCGGGGGGCAAGAACGTGAGCCCCTCGCAGATCGAGACGGCGCTGCGGGCGAGCCCCTATCTGAGCGAGGCGGCGGTGTTCGGCGAAGGGCGCAAATACCTGGTGGCGCTGCTCGAGATGGACTACGAGACGGTGGCGGAGTGGGCGCGCGAGCGCGGCCTCAAGCACACGGGGTATGCTTCGCTCGCCGCGCACGCGGACGTGCTCGCGCTCATCGAGCGACAGGTGGCGCAGGCCAACGCGGGGTTGTCGCGCGTGGAGCAGGTGAAGGCATTCCGCGTGCTGTCGCGCGAGCTGGACCCCGAGCAGGAAGGCGAGCCCGTGACGCCCACGCGCAAGGTGAAGCGCCGCCTCATGCTGGAACGCTACGGGGATCTCGTGGATTCGATGTACGCCTCCGACGAAGAACGACGCATCGCGGCCGAGGTGGCCGCGCTCACAAAGGAGACCTGACATGCGAGGACGCATCCTTTCTTTCGCCGCGCTGCTCGCGGCGCTGTCGGCTGTGCCCGTACCCGCGCAGGCGCCGGAGCCGTACCGCATCGGCATGACGGCGGCCATCACGGGCCGCTTCTCCGCCGGCTACGCGCCCACCTACGAGGCCTATCGCGTCTACTTCAAGCGGGTGAACGACGCGGGCGGCCTCAACGGTCATCCCGTCGAGATCACCTACGAGGACGACCGGGGAGAGCCGCAGCGCGCGGCGGCGGCGGCCAAGAAGTTCGCCGACACGTCCATCCTGATGATCAACGCCTCCATCTCCGCCACGTACAAGCCGGTGATGACGGAGGCGGAGACGAGCAAGGTGCCGCTCCTCTTCGGCGGCGGCGTGTGCCCGCGCGAGGCGTTCCCGCCCGCGCACCCGCTCATCTTCTGCTCCACCTCCTACGGCTCGAAGTGGGACAGCCGCATGGCGCTCGGCTTCATCAAGGAGCAGGCGGCGGGCAAGAAGGTCAAGGTCGGCTTCGCCGCGCAGGACATCCCGCTCTCGCGCATTGAGCTCGAGTTCGCCGAGCAGCTCGCCAAGGAGATGGGCTTCGAGACGGTGCCGGTGGTCGTGGTGCCGGGGACGGCGTCAGACTTCAC
>JBKKCN010000550.1:0-12805 GCA_046712525.1 Candidatus Rokuibacteriota bacterium | reverse complement strand
CTTCCGGCTCAAGCGGTATCCCGAGGCGCGTGTCGCGTACGACGACGTCGTCCGCCAGAATGCCGCTTCGCCCTTCGCCGCCGACGCGGTCTATGGGCTGGCGTGGAGCGAGCTCGAGTCCAAGCGTCCAGAGCCGGCCGTGGCCGCCTTCCGCGAATTCCTTTCCGCCTGGCCCGAGCACGCGCTGGCGCCCGCCGCGACGCTCCAGCTGGTGCGTGCGCTCATCGAGCTCAAGCGTACCGACGAGGCACTGCCGGTGATCGCCGGCTTCGCCGCCAAGTACCCGAGCGCCCCGCAGCGGGCCGACGCGCACTATCTGCTCGGCTGGCTCAAGGCGACCACCGGTGACGCCCGCGGCGCACTCGCCGATCTGCGCGCGTTCGTCGCCGCCTATCCGACGCACGAGCAGGTGCCCGCCGCGCGCAAGCTCATCGCGCAGGCGGCCGCGAGGTACGGCGATCGCGAAGAGCAGCAGGACGCCTACAAGGCGCTCATGGAGCAGCAGCCGGCCACGCCGGAAGGGCTGTACGAGGCAGCGGGCATCGCAGTGCGCCTGGCCAATCGGACCGACCAGGAGGCGGCGTGGACAAAGCTGCGCGCGCAGTTCCCCGAGCACGCCCTCACACGCCGGCTTGCGCTCGACCTCGCCGCCGCCGCCTTCAAGCAGAAGAGCTGGAAAGACGCCGCCGCCCTCGCGCAGGTCGCCGCCGAGAGCGACGAGAAGGCACTCAAGTCTGAAGGGTGGTTGCTTACCGGCGAGTCCGAGCTGAAGCTCAAGCGCTTCGCGCCGGCGGCCAAGGCCTTCGAGGCCGTGGGCGCCATCCCCGATGTGGAGGCGGACGTGCGCTTTCGCGCGCTCGCCGGCCTCGGCCTCGCCCGCGAGGAGCAGAAGGAATGGCAGGCAGCCCTCGCTGCCTACGATGCGGTGGTGAAGCGGAGTCCCGATTCGACGCTGCGTGACTGGGCACGCCAACGCGTCGCAGAGGTCAAGGCGCGCGCCGCGGCGCCGCCGCCCCCCAAGGCCAAGCCGGGCACGCGGTCGTGATCGCGCGTGGTCTCGGTCTCATCGCGCTGTGGGTGGCGCTCGTCGCCGCCACGCCGCTGCCTCTCGCTCCCCCGCTGCCCGACCTCGCGCCCTTGCTGCCGTTCGCGGCTGCGCCGCTCGACAAACCAGCCGTCGCCATCGATCTCGCACTGCCGCCGGTGCCCGTCGATTTGCCCCCGCTGCCGCCGGTGGCGGTGGTATGGCCCACGGCGGACAAGCCGATCGCCTTCGTGCAGTCCGCCCGAACCCTGCCCTGCATCGGCTCGTGGTTCGGGGTGGCGTCGGAGTCGCTGGAATGTGGGCGGGCGCGTTTCCAGCGCGGTGAGTACGAGGAGGCCGCCAAGGCGCTCGACCAGGCGGTGCGCGCCGGCACAGACCGCGACCTGCTGCGCGAGGCTCGCTACTGGCTCGGGGAGACGTACTACAAGCTCGGCCGCTTCGAGCAGGCCGACTGGCTCTTCCGCCAGGTGGCGCAGGAGTCGGTGCGCCACGAGTGGGGCGCGTGGAGCCTGCACTCGAGCGGATGGACGGCGCTCCGGGTCCGCGACGCTTCGCGCGCGCGTGAGGCGTTCAGCCAGATGTCCGCGATCCCGTTGCCGGCGCCGCTGGACTCGTGGGGACGTCACGGGCTCGGCCTGGCGCTCTACACGCTCGGCCGCTACGCCGAAGCCGAGCAGGTGTGGGCGACGCTCCTCACGCGCCTGCCACCGCCCTCGCTGTGGCGCGACGTTCTGTTCTGGCACGGCGAGGCGCTCGGACGCGCGGGGAAGCATGCGGCCGCGGCCGCCGAGCTCGCGCGGTTCACGGACGGCGGTCCTCATCCGCTGCTCGGGCCCGGCGTCTTGCAGCGCGGCTGGTGGAGTCTCGCGGCGGGGGACGCCGCGCAGGCGGCCTCGGCGTTCAGCGCCTATCTCGCCATGCCCTCGGCGCCCGAGCGCGACGCGGCACAGGCCGGGCTCGCGAGCGCGCAGCTGGCCGCCGGTGACTGGATGCTGGCGCGCAAGACGGTGGCGACGCTGCAGGCGCGGCGGGCCGGCCTCGCGCTTCCGATGATGCTGCGCCTGGCGCGCGCCGCCCTCGACGCGCCGGCCGGGACTGCGGATACCGACGTCCTCGTGCAGGAGCTGCTGAGCGGTTCGCTGACGGGGCCCGTGCGCGCGTGGGTGCTGCTCGTCAAGGGCGAAGTCGACCGCGCCGCGGGCAATCGCGACGACGCGCGTACCAACTTCGACCTCGCGCGCAAGGCAGATCCCGCCGGCTTCCTGAGCTCGCAGGCCATCTTCCGGCTCGCACGCACCAACTTCGAGCTGCGAGAATTCTCCCAGACCGTCGGCGATCTCGCGCCGCTCGCGACCGCGCGCCTGAGCGCTGACGTGCGGCTGGCGATGCTGCTGCTACAGGGTGAAGCCGCGTACCACGCCGGCGATTACGTCGTCGCCTCCGCCGCCTTCCGCCGGGCGCTCCTCGAGTTTCCGGACAACGCGCAGGCGCCCGCGGCGCGCTTGGCGGCCGGTTGGACGGCGCTGCGTCAGGGACGCGCGGCGGACGCGCGCCGCGACTTTGTCGAGTTCGCGCGGGCGGCTCCGGATCATCCGCACGCGGCGGATGCGCTCGTGCTCGCCGCCGAGCTGGCGTTGAACGTCGGTGACGTCCCGGCGGCGCGCGAGCTGCTCGATCGCATCGTGGTGACCTACCCCGCGCATCCGCGCACCGATGTGGCGCGACTGAACCGCGCCATCCTGATGGCACGCACGGGCCAGAACGCCGAGGCGCGCGCCGCGCTCACCGACTGGCTCGCGCGCGCGCCATTTCCGGCGCTCTTCGGGCGCGCGCACGCGACCCTGGGTGTGGTGTGGCTGGCGAGCGGCCGGCCCGCGGAGGCGATCCAGGAGTTCGGCCGCGCCGACAAGGAAGGGGTGGGAGCGCTCGCGCACCTCGGCTTCGGCGTCGCTGCGCTCGCGCAGTCGCGCTGGAGCGACGCCACGCGCCCGCTCACGGAGGCCCGTGACACCGGCGCTCCCGACATCGCGGCCGCCGCCGAATATAGCCTCGCGGTGGCGGCCTTCCACCGCGGCGCGCCGGGCGACTTCGCGAAGGCCGGGCGCGCCGCCCTGGACGCCGCGCGCTCCGATGCGGTGCGCACGGGGGCGCTGCTCTACACCCTCACCGGTGCCGCGGTGCAGGAGAAGGATTGGCCGACCGCGCTTGCGTACGCGCGCCGCCTCGTCACGGAGCAAAAGGCGCATCCCGCCGCCGATGATGCTCTCGAGCGTGTGGGCGCGGGCGCCGCCGAAGTCTCCGCGTGGCCGATCGTGTACGAAGCGTACGCGTTCTTGCGCCAGCAGTATCCGACGAGCCCCTTCGCCGACGACGGCAGCGTGCGCTTCGCGCAGGCCGCGCTGCAGACGGGCAAGCCGGACGTGGCGCGCATCGAGATGGAGCGGTTCGTGGCCGCCTTTCCCGCCGACTCGCGCGTCCCCCAGGCGCTGCTGATCCTCGCGCGGGCGCGGGAGCAGACCGGCGACCGTGTGGGCGCGCTGGACGCGTACGGGCGCGCCGCGCGTGAGAGCTCGGGAGCGGAGTGGACGGGCGACACGCGTCTGGCGCACGCGCGGCTGCTCGCGCAGGAGAGGCGCTGGCAGCCGGCGCGCGCCGCCTTCGAGCGCCTGATCAAGAGTCCCGACAACGCCGTGGTGCTGGAGGCGGCGAGCGGGATCGCCGACGCCTACGCGGGCGAGGGCGATCACCTCGCGGCCGCGGAATACTACATGACGGCCGCCTACGTGGGACCCGACACCCCCTTCGGTCGCCGGGCGCTGCTCGGCGCCGCGCGCGCGTTCGTCGCGCTCAAGCAGGACGAGGCGGCCGCCATCGCCTATCGAAAGCTGCTCGCCCAGTCCGACGTGCCCGCCGACTTCGCCGACAGCGCCCGGCGGGGTCTCGCCGCTCTCGGCCGCTGACGCAGTAAGATACCCGCCATGCACGGCTACGGCGGGCGCCTGCTCTTCGTCGATCTCACGCGTAACGTGTCGCGTGTGGAGCCGCTCGATCCCGATACCGCCCGCGCGCTGCTGGGAGGCAACGGCCTCGCCGCGCGCCTGCTCTACGATCACGTGCCCGCGGGCGTCGATGCCTTCGATCCCGCCAACGCCGTCGTGTTCGCGGTGGGACCCGTCACCGACACCACGGTGCCCGGCAACAGCCGCGCGCTCGTGGCGTCGAAGTCGCCGCTCACGGGACTGTTCTTCGACTCCACCTTCGGCGGGCGATTTCCCGCCACGCTCAAGCGCACCGGCTTCGACGCTGTGCTCATCACCGGCCGCGCTTCCGGGCCGTCGTACGTGTGTGTCACGGAGGCCGGCGCCGAGGTGAAGCCGGCGCAGGCGTGGTGGGGGGCGAGCACCCGCGACACCGTGAACGCGCTCGTGGCCGTCGAGGGCGCCGACGCCGACGCCATCGCCATCGGCCCCGCCGGCGAGCATCGCGTGCGCTTCGCGGCGCTGGCGCACTACTGGAAGAATCGAGAGGGCGTGGCCGGTCGCGGCGGGATCGCGGCCGTGCTCGGCAGCAAGAACGTCAAGGCAGTGGTGGTGCGCGGCGCGCGCAAGACGTCGGTCGCCGACGCCGCCGCTCTCAAGGCGCTCCTCGAGGAGACGCGCGAGCCGCTCAAGACGGGCACCAAGGCCTTGACGGAGTTCGGCACCTCGTTCCTCGTGGGGCCCATCAACGCGCTTGGCGCGCTGGGTTCGTACAACCTCCGCGAAGAAACGTTCGCGCACGCGCGCGCGGTGGGCGGCGAGGAGATGAAGGCGCACTACCACGACCGCGACACCACCTGCCTGAAGTGTCCCGTGGCGTGCGGCAAGCAGTACGCGATCACCGAGGGTGAGTTCGCCGGCCGCAGGGCCAAGATGCCCGAGTACGAGACGATCTTTGCGCTGGGGCCGATGCTCGGCATCGACAATCCCGAGGCGCTCATCCTCGCCAACGACCTCTGCGATCTTCTCGGCATGGACACGATCTCGATGGGCGTCACCCTCGCGTTCGTCGCGGAGGCGCTCGAGAGGGGTTGGTTGAAACCCACAGACGTCGGCGTACCGTTCGGCTGGGGTGACTGGCGCGGCATGTTACGGCTCGTGGAGATGACGGCGCGACGGGAGGGCTTCGGCGACCGCCTCGCCGAGGGCGCGTGGCGACTGGCGGAGTCGGTGCATCCCGAAGGCACGAACCTCGTCTACGCCGTCAAGCGCCTCGAGCTGCCCGCGCATTCCGCCCGCGCGCTCAAAGGGCTATCCATCGGGTACGCCACCGCCACGCGAGGGGGTAGCCACCACGACACGCGGCCGACGCCGCAGTACGCGCCCACCTTCGACCGGCGCGGGACGCAGGACAAGCCGGAGTTCGCCGTACGCAGCCAGCACTTCACCGCCGTCGGCGATTCGCTCACGATGTGCCGCTTCACTTCCGAGCGGGGCTTCGGGCTCTTCGTGGGCGAGCCATACGCGCGCATGGTGCGCGCCGTCACCGGCTGGGACATGACGACGGAAGAGCTCGAGCGCGTGGGCGAGCGCATCATCAACCTCGAGCGGCTCTTCAACGTGCGCGAGGGCGTGCGCAGGGCCGACGACACGCTGCCGTGGAAGGTGATGCACGAGCCGATCCCCGCCGGCCCCTCCGCGGGCATGTACTGTCCTCCCGAAGAATTGCGCACGATGCTCGACGCCTACTACGCCCTCCGCGGCTGGGACACCAACGGAGTCCCCACCCCCGCGCGCCTCGCTTCACTCGGCCTGTAGACTAAGATCAAGGCGTGCCGCGGCTTTGCCGAGGCAATGCCGAGCGCGGGCGGGATTGGGAGGCGCTTCGAGGCCCCCTGTAATCGATTCAGGAGGATCTATCATGTCGACTCTTGTCTACTCGGCCCTGACCGCGGTCATCTTCACGAGCGCCGCCGGTGCCCTCGTCATGTGTCTGCTCGTCTTCAAGTACGGCTTCGCGCCGTCCCCCGACGAGTTGCCCTCCGATTCCGTGCGTCGTGTCTTCATTACGCGCCTGGGCCACGCTCTCGCCGGCACCTGCTTCGCCGCCACGGCGATCCTGGCTGCGGTCACCCTCGCCGATCTTGCCCGCAGGGTGCCACCGACTGTGGCGGCCGTGCCCGCAAACGACCGCCGCGCGACGGAGTTGGCGGAGTTGACGCTGGGCGCGCTGATGTTACGTGTAAGCGCGGCGGAGTCGGCTGTGCAGAACGCCGACGAGCGAGTGCGGAAGGTCGAGGCCGAGCTTCGACGCGTGGGCGACGACGTCCGGAAGGTGGCGGCGAGCGATGCTCAGGCCACGCGTCCGCGTGTCGCGGCGCCGCCGCCACCGTTCTTCACCGAGCCACGCGTCGCCTCGCCACCGGCACCGAAGCCAGCGGCGCCTGCGATGCCGAACAATGCTCCGCCACCGCCGGTCGTCAGCGAGCCTCGCGTCGTCTCGCCACCAGCACCGAAGCCGATGGCGCCGACGATATCAACTAATGCTCCGCAGCCGACGAGCTTTGCCGAGCCACGCGTCGTCTCGCCGGTGGTACCCAGGGCTGCGCGGCCGGCGCCACCAAAGAGCGCTCCGCCCGACGATCTGGGCTCCCGCCTCCGGCGTGACTGGGATGCGGTCAAGCGCGGCTTCACCACGGCCCCGAGCGAATTCGGCGCCGCGCTTGATGAGCAGGGGCGTGCTCTCCGAGACGCGGGCAAATGAGGCGGACGTGGGCAAGGTGCTCGTGCTCGAGGTGACGTTCTTCGAGGATGCCACCGAAGGCCTGCGCGAAAGTGTCGCCTCTCTCACGAGGGCCCGCACGAAGAAGCGTCCCGACATCGATGTTCGTCGCATCAGCGCCGATGCCGCGCGGCAGCTGCTGACGTGGCCAATCCTCACCATCCTGCGCGCCATCCGCCGGCGCCGGCCACAGTCCATCACCGCCCTCGCCAACGCCGTCGACCGCGCCGTCGCCGGCGTCAAGGCCGATCTCGCCACGCTGGAACAGCTCGGTGTCATCGCCTTGCGCGACGGCGGCCGCAAGGGCGGTCCCGAGGTTCCGCAGGCCCTCTACGAGACGATCCAGCTCCGCGTCGCCATCTGATCTCCTGCGGTAGTATCGAGAGCGGGCGGATAGCTCAGTTGGGAGAGCGCGGCCCTTACAAGGCCGAGGTCGCGGGATCGAAACCCGCTCCGCCCACCACCGAAATCGCGGCGGTTTCTGAGGTTCTCGCGGTTTTCATCGCGACAGCGGGAACCTCAGAAGCCGCATAGTCCCCCCGAATCACCCCCCTCCCGATTGGCAGCGGAAAGGCAGCGCGCCGGTCGGCCTCCTCTTCCATCGCCTCCAACGCGACCCGTCGTCGAAGCGATTTCAGGTGCAGAGGCTCGCGGGAGCGGGGTGAGTCACGGCGTGTCAGCGAGCTTGACACTTCACGCACCGGAGGGAATCCGGCCGTTCTAACTGGCTACCACTTCAACGTTTCGGATTCGGCCATCCGCTTGCAGGTTCTTGCTTATCGTTAGGGCCACGTACCTAAAGTTTCTCTACTCGATTCGGGAAGCGACGGGCAATGAACAACTGGTTCACTCTTTGGCGCTCGTGGTCGTCGCTTCGTGTGGCATGGGGATCGCGAACGCTGGCACTCGCTGGGCTGGCTCTCTGCGGAGACTGCTTGACGGGCCGTGTGACAAAAGCAAGTGAGCAACCATTGACGCGACCCGATGACGCTGCGAGACTCGGCGCGAGTTGACCAACGACGGGTCTCCGGAAGCGCGGGCGCGTTGGGTGGTCGTGGTTCCGCTCGAGGACGCCAGGCTGTTCGGGTACCTGACGAAGTCGTTCGCGTCGATTCCCGACGTCAGCGTGGTCCTGGAGCGACGGCGTGGCCGGCCGGCAAACGCGGTGACCGCCGACGACCAGCGCACCGAAGAGCGGCGAACCCATCCGCGCGTCGTCTCGAACTTCGGATGCTCGGTGATCCGGCGCCCGGCCCCCGTCGCCCCGGAGCCGCCTGCCTCCCGTCCTCGAACCTTGCTGTGGCCGAACCTGCGTATCACGGACGTTCTCACGTGGCCCGAAGAGAGCGCACCGCGCGGGATCGACGTGCCCCCACCCAAGGCCCGCGCCAACTGACCGGTTCGCCACCGTCGGAACCGGTGGGATCGACATCGAGGGCGACAGGGTCTACCCTCACCGCATGACGCGCGCGGGCATGGTCATCGCGGTGGGGCTCATCGTGGGCGTCGTCGCGGCCTCGATCCCGTCGCCGGCGGTCGCGCAGCAGCAGCGCGGGCAGGAGCGTGGGCAGCACCGCGAGCACGACCGCGGGCAGGAGCGTGGCCAGCGCCGCGAGCACGACCGGGAGCAGCACCGGAACCGCCGGGGCTCCGATGGCACGCGCCACGACAACCAGTCCGGCTTCCGGCACCGGCACCATCCGCCGCGCCAGTTCGTGACGTTCTACTCGCCGCCCTCCGTCGTCTACTACACCTACTACGCGCCGCCGCCCGTCTATTACGCGCCGCCGGTCGTCTACCAGGCGCCGCCGCCGTATTACTCGGCGCCGGCGATGCCGCGGGTCGTCGAATACGCGACGGGACGCTACGAGCTGCGCGGCGACGGAGTGACGACGGCGTACGAGTGGGCTTGGATTCCGAGCCCTCCCTCGGCGCCTCCGCCACCGGTGGAGCCTGTAGCAGTGGCTCCGCCGAGCGCGCCGGCCCCCGTGACGCCCAGCGCGCCACGGGAAGCGTTCCGGTGGACGGACGACAATGGCGTCACCACCTGGACGGATCGGCTCGACAACGTTCCCGACCGGTTTCGCGCCCAGGTGCAACGCCAGCGCTGATCATCGCTGCCTCCGCGTGAATCCGACCTCGAGCGCCGGATGCTGGCGCTCGTCCGCGAAGAAACCTTCAAACCCCGGAGCCGACCATGCCCCACGCGCGCGTTAGAGGCGTCAACCTCTTCTACGAGGAAACCGGTCAGGGACTGCCCCTGATTTTCGTCCACGAGTTCGCCGGCGACTACGCGAGCTGGCACCTGCAAGTGCGGTTCTTCTCGCGCCGCTACCGCACCATCGCCTACAACGCACGCGGCTACCCGCCCTCCGACGTGCCCGAGGACCCGGGCGCCTACTCGCAGGACCAGGCCGTCGACGACATCGTGGGCGTGCTGGATCACCTGCGCATCGACCGGGCCCACGTGGTCGGGCTGTCGATGGGTGGCTATGCCTCGCTGCACTTCGGCCTGCGTTACCCGCAGCGCGCGCTGTCGATCACGGTGGCGGGCGCCGGCTACGGCAGCGTGCCCGCCGAGCGCGACAAGTTCCGCAAGGACTCGGACGAGGTGGCGCGCCGCTTCGAGGCGGACGGCATGGCGAAGGTCGCGGAGTTCTACACCAAGGGCCCCACCCGCGTGCAGTTCATGGACAAGGACCCGCGGGGCTGGAAGGAGTTCTACGACCAGTTCGCGGCGCAGTCGGCCAAGGGCCACGCCCTCACCATGCGCGGCGTGCAGATGTCGCGCCCGTCCGTCTATGAGTTGGAGGCCGGGCTCGAGAAGCTCGAGGTGCCCACGCTCATCGTCACCGGCGACGAGGACGATCCGTGTCTGGAGCCGGGCATCTTCATGAAGCGGAAGATCCGCTCCTCGGCGCTCGTCGTGCTTCCCAAGTCCGGGCACACGATCAACCTCGAGGAGCCCGAGGCGTTCAACCGCACCCTGCTGGATTTTCTGACCGCAGTGGACGCGGGGCGCTGGCCGCTGCGCAACCCGCTCTCGCAGACCGGCTCCGCCATCTTGCCCCCGCCGGGCCCGTCGCGGCCGCCCATGAAATGAATCAAGTCAGCGAGCTGGCGCGGGAGCGTTACGTCAGCCTGGCAACATTCCGTCGCAATGGGACGGAAGTGAAGACGCCGGTCTGGTTCGCCGTCATCGACGGCAAGCTCTACGTCGTGACCGCGGGCAATGCCGGCAAGGTGAAGCGCCTGCGCCACTCGCCGAAGGCGCTCGTGGCCGTCTCCGACGCGCGCGGTGGCGTGCGCGGTGCGTGGCGGGAGGGCACGGCCCGGATCGTCACGGATCGTGCGGTGATCGAGCGCGCCCACAAGGCGCTGCTCGCCAAGTACGGCTGGCAGGCGCGGCTGCTCGATCTCTTCTCCCGGCTCGCCGGACGCATCCGCCACCGCGCCTGGATCGAGGTCGCGCTCCGCTAGATTTACGTTCGGGTCACTGTCCCGCCGCGATCAGACCCGAAGGCGCGCGACGGTGCTGACGGTGTTGCACAGGACGTCGGGGTCCACGGGCTTCGAGAGGTACTCCTGGAAGCCGGCGGACAGGCAGCGGTCACGGTTGTGCTCGTATCGGAAGGCGGTCACGGCGACGGCGGGGACGGTGCCTCCGGCGTCGGGGGCGCGATCGCGCACCCGGCGGATGAGACCGTACCCGTCCTCGCCGGGCATCGAGATGTCGCTCACCAGGACCGAGAACTGCGCTCGGTCGAAGATCTCCATCGCCTCGGGGACGGAAGCGGCGGTGCTCACTTCCGCGCCGCAGTATTCCAGGATGAAGGCGAGCACTTCACGGGAGTCGGGTTCGTCTTCGACAAGGAGCACACGCACGCCTTTCAGGTTCACGCTGGGGCCTCCGTTCGGAATGGCGGATCAACCGGTGATCCGGACGCAGGGGAGTCTATGTCGTGAGCGCCCTCGCGCGCAACATCCAAGCACTTGGACAAGGCGTGTCACGCGTTGGTATACAATCGCGGCGAATGAGACTCCCCGCGGGACGGCTGTGGTTGGTCGCGTTAGGCGCTGGCGTGGTGGCGGCGCTCCTCGTCGCGGGCGCCGCGGAAGCGCAGAACTTCCGCATCACGTACGACGTCGACCGCAGCACACGGCCGGGTCAGGTGCTCGTGAAGGGCAAGGTGACCAACGACGGGCCCAGCGACTGCTTCGACGTGAGCGTGACCGCGGAAGCGTTGGGCAGCGGGGGCAAGGTCGTTGCGAGCGGGGTGACGTACGTCGATTCGCGCATCGGCCGTGGAGAGAGCAAGCCGTTCGTCGCGCTCGTTCCCAGCGTGGCGACGGCCACGCGTTACCGCGTCGAGGTCACTACCTTCCGAGCGGGCATGACGTTCCAGGCGCCCTGACGCCTGGACGAGCCGGGGCGACCCCGGGCCTTAGAAGGCCCGGAGCAGGCCGCTGACCAGTACCGCGCCCAACAGAACTACGACAGCCGCAATCTGAGAGTCTTTCGGGATAGTCGTCATGCCGGTATCAAATAGCAATAACCGCGCCGTTGAAGTTGCGCGCACCAACCACGCTCGCGAGTGCCGAGGAGAGAAATGTTTTCCCTAGTTTGTGGTGCCCGTGCGGCCGCTTTGCTCCCCTCGCGTTGACCGGTCCCACCTCGCGTGATAGCGTGAGGGCCCACACCGAGCAATGGCGCGGGCTCGTGGTGCAGCCTGGTTAGCACACTGGACTGTCAATCCAGAGGTCGCGGGTTCGAGTCCCGTCGAGCCCGCCATTGCAAACAAAGGGCTTAGGGACGACCCCTAAGCCCTTTGTCATGACTACACCCCTCAGACTTTTTCAGCTACTTTGCTAACCCCGCTAGGCCGCCGTAGGCCCCAGTCAGAGGCACAGACCCCGCCGATAGCCGCCGCGTGGCTTCCAGAGGCCGCGGGTTCAAGTCCCGTCGAGCCCGCCCTTTCTTCACGTCGTACGAGGGAGCGGCGCCCAGCCGCTCCCTTCGTTTATCCAGCGGCGAGGTCGTCGAGGCCGCGGCGCCTATCAGCGCCGGCGTCGGATCCCGAAGTCCAGGTCGTCCTTGTACGCCCAGCTGAAGCTCGCCACGCTCACCCGGTAGCTCGACGCCGGCGGCACGCGCGCCTCGAAGTAGCCGGTGGTGCCCGGCGCGAGGATGTAGGGCACCCACGCGATCGTTTTCGCCACCGGTCGTCCCGCCTCGTCGAGAGCCTGCACCAGAAGCTGGATGTCGCGCGCGGGGAGGCCGAAGTCGTTGTACACGTGGCCCCACACGGCCGTCTGGGACCCGGCGGGCGCTGTCTGCCAGTCGAGCTTCAGATAGCGCGCGGGATCGGCGCCGAAGTCCGTCTGGGCGACGGCGACTCCACTGAAGAGCAGGACGCTCACGGCGACGAGGACGCAGCGGAGGATCATCTCGTATCATCGTATACCGTGCCCCCGGACGCTCCCGTTGTGCTCGCCCTCGATTTCGACGGCGTCGTGTGCGACGGCCGCGCGGAGTACTTCGAATCCGCGCGGCGCGCCTGCGCCGTCATGTGGCCGGGCGCGGACCCGTCACCGCCCGTGGCGGCGCGCTTCGCCGCCCTCCGGCCGCTCGTGGAGGGAGGCTGGGAGATGCCGCTGCTGCTCCACGCGCTCATGGGAGGCGTCGACGATGCCGCTGTCGGCGATCGTCGCGCCTGGGTGGAGACTGCCAAGACCATGCTGACGCAGACCGGTTCCAGCCGGGAAGCGCTCGGGCGGGCGCTCAACCGCGTGCGGGACGAGTGGTTCGCGGCCGATCCGGTGGAGTGGGTCGCCCACCACGCCATGTACGCGGGCGTCCCCGAGCGCATCGAGGCCGCGCTCGACGACGGCGTGCGGGTCGTCATCGTGACCACGAAGGCCGAGCGCTTCGCCAGGGCCCTGCTTGCCGCGCGAAGCGTGAAGCTGGGCGCGCTGCCGGTCGTCGGGCGCGAGCCGTCG
>JBKKCN010000549.1:0-2586 GCA_046712525.1 Candidatus Rokuibacteriota bacterium | reverse complement strand
CTGTCGGGCGCGAGCGTCACGTCGATGCCCACCGCCGTGCAGCCGCGCGCGGCGAGCGCTCGCAGGTCTTCGCCGTCGCCGCAGCCGACGTCGAGAATGCGGCCGCCGGGGGCGAACGACGTGTGATCGTGTTCCCACAGGGCATACCGCGCGCGCGCAGGGTCCACCGAGGCCGCATACTCTCGGGTCACACGTGTCATGGCAGCCCGCAGGCCTCACGCGACCTCAGGAACGCGCAAGTACCGTCGCGATGGCGCCGCGGGCGAGAGCGTCCACCCGCTCGTTGAGCACGTCGCCGCTGTGACCCTTCACCTTGTGCCAGTGCACGTCGTGGCGGCGCGTCTGCTCGAGCAGGCGTTCCCAGAGATCACGGTTGGTGACGGGCTTCTTGGTGGCGCCAATCCAGCCGTTCTTCTCCCAGCGCTCGTACCAGCGGTCGCGAAAGCAGTTCATGACGTAGGCGCTGTCCGTGTAGAGGTGGACGAGGCAGCGGCCGGGGATGGCGGCGAGACCTTCGATGGCGCCCATCAGCTCCATGCGCTGGTTCGTGGTGCGCGCTTCGGCGCCGGAGAGCGTGCGCTCGGCAGGGCCTTCGATGATGATGGCGCCCCAGCCCCCGGGGCCGGGGTTGCCGGAGCAGGCGCCGTCGGTGTAGACGGTGACGTCGGAGAGGGCGGGCAGACTAGTCCTTCCAGTACAGGAAGCGGCCGCAGCTCTCGCAGCGCATGAGCTCGGTGGCGACGCGCAGCTCCTGGATCGCCTGCGGCCGGATGGTCACGCGGCAGCCGCCGCAGACGGCGGCGCTGGAGACATTGGCGACGGCGATGCCTCCGCGCGCCTTGAGAATGCGGTCGTAGTCTCCGAGCAGGCCCTTGGGCAGCTCGCGCGCGCGCGAATCGCGCTCGGCCCGCACCACGTCGAGCTCCTGCTGCACGACGGCCAGCTTCTTGCGCACGACCGCCTCGTCCTGGCGCGCCTGCTCCTCGCGCGACTTGAAGCGCGCTTCCGCCTCGCGCACCTCGACGCCGAGCTTGTCCTGCATCTCCATGAGGGCGAGGATCTCCTCCTCCGTCTTGCCCTTCTCCTGCTTGATCTCCTCGATCTCGAGGAGAGCAGCCGAGTATTCCTTGTTCGTCTTCACCTCGTAGAGCCGGGTCTCCGCCTTGGTGCGCTTGCCTGTCGTCACTTCGAGATCTTTTTCCCGCGCCCGGAGGTCCTTCTTGGTGGCGTCGACCTTGGCCCGGATGGTCTCCGCCGTCTTCTTGGCCTCTGCGAGCGCGGCCTGGATGGCCTCGATCTGCTTCGGCAGCCGTAACCCCTCTGTCTCCAGGGCCGCAATGCGGCCGTCGAACCCCTGGAGCTCGACCAACGTCTGAAGCTGAGAGTCCACGTTATCTCCGTTCAAGACTCATGTTAGAAATGTCGCCCGAATTTTCGAGGAGCGAGGCACGTCGAGGAGCGCCACTGCGACGCCGGCGCGGTACGAGCGTCAGGGGGCATGGGGGCCATTCGAGGCCCCCATGCAAAACGAGCGGGCCCGTCCGGCTATCGAGGAGCGCCACGGCTTCGCCGGGGCGCTGCCGAGCGCTGGGGGGCTTGGGGGCCCTTCGAGGCCCCCATGTCAATCGATCGCCCCCCATGTAACTGGTGGGCCCACCTGGATTCGAACCAAGACCTGACCGGTTATGAGCCGGGCGCTCTGCCGTTGAGCTATGGGCCCCCCGCTGGGAACGGCTCACGATTCGAGGAAGCTCCGAAGCTTCTTGGAGCGCGAGGGATGGCGCAGCTTGCGCAGCGCCTTGGCCTCGATCTGCCGGATGCGCTCGCGGGTGACCGCGAAGTCCTGCCCCACCTCTTCCAGCGTGTGCTCGCAACCGTCGGAGAGCCCGAAGCGCAGGCGCAATACCTTCTCCTCGCGGGGGGTGAGCGTATTGAGCACCTTGTTCGTCTGCTCGCGCAGGCTGAGGCCGATGATCGACTCCACCGGCGACACCACCTGTTTGTCCTCGATGAAATCGCCGAGGTGACTGTCTTCCTCCTCGCCGATGGGCGTCTCCAGCGAGATGGGCTCCTGGGCGATCTTGAGGACCTTTCGCACCTTGTCCACCGGCACTTCCATCTTGGTCGCGATCTCTTCCGGGGTGGGCTCCCGGCCCAGCTCCTGGACGAGCTGGCGCGAGGTGCGGATGAGCTTGTTGATGGTCTCGATCATGTGCACGGGGATACGGATGGTGCGCGCCTGGTCCGCGATGGCGCGCGTGATCGCCTGCCGAATCCACCACGTGGCGTATGTGGAAAATTTGTAGCCGCGCCGGTACTCGAACTTGTCGACCGCCTTCATCAGTCCAATGTTGCCCTCCTGGATCAGATCCAGGAACTGTAATCCTCGATTGGTGTATTTCTTGGCGATCGAGATCACCAGTCTCAGATTCGCTTCCACCATCTCCTTCTTCGCGAGCGCCGCCTTGCGCTGGCCCTCCTTGATGATGGCCATCACGCGCTTGATCTCTTCCGCCTTGGCGTTGGCGCGTGCCTCCGCCACCTTGATCTCCTGCTGGGCTACCCAGATCTGCTGCTGCTTGGGCG
>JBKKCN010000548.1:0-3256 GCA_046712525.1 Candidatus Rokuibacteriota bacterium | reverse complement strand
TCCACGCCGGCGTGATCCACCATCGGTTGGGCGACCGTGACGCGGCGCGCGAGTATCTGAGGAAGGCGCGCGCGCTCAACCCGCGCTTCCACGTCCTGCTCGCGGACGAGGCCGAGCGCCTCCTGCGTGAGCTCGCCCCGTCGGAGCGGTGAAGAGCATGGAGGAAGGTTATGACGATACGGCTGGACCACACGATCGTCCCCGCGAAAGACAAGATGGCGTCCGCGCGATTCTTCGCCGAGATCTTCGGCCTGACGGTTGCACCGGAGCCTAGCTACTTCGCGCAGGTCCGGGTCAATGAGAGTCTCACCCTGGATTTCTCCGACGAGCCGGAGCCGTGGGGTGGACCGGGCTTCGATCCCCGAACGGGTCGGAGCCATCACTACGCCTTCCACGTCAGTGAGGCGGAGTTCGAGGCCATCTTCAGCCGGGTCAAGGCCAGGGGCATCGCCTACGGCAGCGAGCCCGACGAGCACGCGAACGGCCGGATCAACACCCGCCGGGGCGGGCGCGGCTTCTATTTCGAGGATCCCCACGGCCACCTGCTGGAAGTCATGACGGTTCCCGAGACGGGCAGCGCGGAGTGAGTCATCGCCGCGGGGCGGCGGCGTATACTCGTCGCCACCCCACGGCAACTCTCGCAGCGCGGAGGGCGCACATGGTTTCTCGTCGCGAATTCGTGAAGTCGAGCGCGGTGGCGTCGGGCGCGGTCGTCCTCGGACTCGGACCCGGCCCGGCGGCGGCCGACACGCCGAAGAAGGGCGGCACGCTCCGCGTGGGTTTCTACATCGAAGCCGCCACCCTGGACCCGCACCTATCGGGCAGCAAGGTGGACCGGCAG
Source organism: Candidatus Rokuibacteriota bacterium (assembly GCA_046712525.1). Lineage (GTDB taxonomy): Bacteria > Methylomirabilota > Methylomirabilia > Rokubacteriales > CSP1-6 > JBBDXO01. The sequence continues at coordinate 2,415 of JBKKCN010000548.1, read as the reverse complement.
GTCTACCACAACATCTACGAGCCGCTCGTGACGCTCGACGCGAAGCTCGGTATCAAGCCCGGGCTCGCCGAGTCGTGGACCCAGCCCGACGCGAAGACCCTCGTCTTCAAGCTCCGCCGCGGGGTGAAGTTCCACGACGGCACCGACTTCAACGCGGAGGCGGCCAAGTTCAACTTCGAGCGCATGAAGACGGAGCCCAAGTCGGTGCGCAAGGGTGAGGTGGCCAGCATCGACACCGTCGAGGTCGTGGACTCCCACACCATCAAGCTCAACCTCAAACGACCGGATGCGGCGCTGCTGGCGACGCTCACCGACCGCGCGGGCATGATGGTCTCGCCCAAGGTCATCCAGGAGCGCGCCGCCGAGCTGCCGCGCAATGCGCGGGGCGCGGGCACCGGGCCCTTCGAGTTCGTGGAGTGGGTGAAGGACGCCCACCTCGTGATCAAGCGCAACGACAATTACTGGAACAAGCAGGGCGGGCCCTACCTCGACCGCATCCGCTACCGTCCGATCCCCGACGACGTGGTCAAGCTGCAGAGTCTCCAGACCGGCGAGATCGACGTCATGGACTACGTGCAGCCGCGCGACGTCGCCGCGGCGCGGGCTGATCGCAGCATGGTCGTGCTCGACGTGCCGTCGCTCGCCGCCTTCGCCTACCAGCTGAACCACCAGCGGCCGCCCTTCAACAACAAGGCGCTACGCCAGGCGCTCGCCTACAGCCTGGACCTCGAGCAGATCGTCCGGGGTGTATGGCTCAACGTGGGCGTGCCCAGCAACGGCCCCATTTCGCCGACCTCGTGGGCGTACGACCGGTCCCTCGCGCCCATCAAGCGCGATCTCGCCAAGGCGAAGGCCAAGCTGGCCGAGGGCGGCCAGCCGAACGGCTTCACGGTCACGCTCACGACCAACAACATCCCGATCAACATCCAGGAGGCCGAGGTCATCCAGGCGCAGGCGCGCGAGGCCGGCATCACGATGCGGATCAAGCTGGTGGACTCGGCCACGCTGCTGTCCGACGGCAACGGCCGCAACTTCGAAATGATCTCCTACCAGTGGAGCGGTCGGCCCGATCCCGACGGCAACATCTACCAGTTCTTCAAGACCACGCCCGGCATGTCGCTGAACTGGTCGGGCATCTCCCATCCGCAGCTCGACGCGCTGCTCGACCGGACGCGCGAGGTCTCCAACCAGGCGGAGCGCAAGAAGCTCTACAGCGACGTGATCCGGATCCTCCAGGACGAGCTGCCGATGGTGTACACGGTGCACCCGATCGAGCCCAAGGCGTTCAGCCCGCGCGTGCAGGGCTACGAGCCGGTGCCGGACGGGATGATGCGCTTCAAGGACGTGTGGCTCAGATAATTCTGCGGCGGCTCGCCGCCACCGTCCCCGTGCTGCTGCTCGTGACGGCGGGCGTGTTCGCGCTGCTGCACCTCACGCCCGGCGATCCCATCGACGCCATGATGGCAGAGTCGGTGGACGCCACCGCGAAGGAGACGCTGCGCCGCGAGCTGGGCCTCGACCGGCCGATCCCGGTGCAGTACGCGGCATGGATGGGGCGCCTGCTGCGCGGCGACCTCGGCCGCTCGATCCGCACCGGCGAGCCCGTGATCGAGAATGTGGGCCACCGCATCCGGCCGAGCCTCGAGCTGGCGCTACTCGCGATGACGGTCTCGCTGCTCATCGCCTTTCCCGTGGCCATCGCCTGCGCGATCCGCCACAACCGTGGTGTGGACCGGCTCGGCACCACCTTCGCGCTCTTCGGCATCTGCATGCCCAACTTCCTGCTCGCGCTGCTGCTGATCTTCGTCTTCGGCGTCACGCTGCGCTGGCTGCCGATCTCCGGCTACGTCGATCCGCTCGAGGAGGGCTGGGGCGGGCTGCGCACGCTCGTGCTGCCCGCGGTGACGCTCGGGCTGGCGCTGGCCGCGGTGATCACGCGCACGCTGCGCTCGAGCATGCTGGAGGCGCTCGGCGAGGATTACGTGCGGACCGCGCGCGCCAAGGGTCTCTCCGAGTGGGTGGTGATCCGCGGCCACGTCCTGCGCAACGCGCTCATCCCCGTCGTCACCGTGCTCGGCCTGCAGCTCGGCACGCTGATCGGCGGCGCCGTCATCACGGAGTATGTCTTCGCGCTGCCCGGCGTCGGCCGCCTCGTCGTGGACGCCGTATTCGCGCGCGACTACCCGCTGGTCCAGGGCGTCATCCTGTTGATCGCCGTCGGCTTCATCCTGAGCAATCTGCTCGTGGATATCCTGTATGGCTGGATCGATCCCCGAATCCGGGTTCGCTGAAGGCGTCGCCGTAGGGATGCCGGCCGTGCACGACCGCCGCTGGGACGCGCTGCGGCGAGCCGCACGCGCCCGGCTGGCGCCGCTGGGCGCGGTCGTGCTGGTGGCGGCGGTGGTGGTGGCGGCG
>JBKKCN010000547.1:0-5787 GCA_046712525.1 Candidatus Rokuibacteriota bacterium | reverse complement strand
TCGCGCGCGCGGTGGAGACGCAGGCGCGCCTCACCGGCATGCTCGGCGACAAGCTCACGGGCGCGCGGATCAGCGAGCAGACGACGATCCGCGGCATCCAGATCATCGATCCCGCCGCCCTCCCGCGGCAACCGAGTCCGAAGCAGCAGATGAAGATGATCCTGATGGGGTTGCTCGGCGGCCTCGGCCTGGGACTCGGCGCCGCCGTTCTGCGGGAGTTCGCGACGCAGGTGGTGGAGACGGAACAGCAGGTCGCCTCGGCCACCGGCCTCTCGGTCCTCGGCTCCATTCCCATCGCGAGACCGCCGTCAGGACAGCCGGCAGCGGCCGGGGTGCCGATCGCCTTCGTGGCGACCCATGAGCCGCACTCACTACCGGCCGACGCGTGTCGGGCGATCCGGACCGCCGTCGATTGCCACGCGCTCGACGCTCCGCTCCACACGGTCCTGGTCACGAGCGCGGGTGCACACGAGGGCAAGAGCACCGTGGTCTTGAATCTCGCCCTTGCCTACGTCGAGACGGGCCGGCGCGTCGTCATCATCGACGCCGACCTGCGTCGTCCCTCGATGCACAAGGCGCTCGGCATCCCGAACGAGATCGGACTCGCCGACGCGCTCAAGGGCGGCACCGCCTGGCACATCGCGTTTCGCGAGGTGGCTCCAGGACTGCATTTCCTGCCCTCCGGGACGAAGGCGTCGAATCCGGGCGGCCTCCTGAGCGGCAAGCAGATGGTCGCGGTCATCGAGCGGGCGCGCGAGCTGGGCGACATCGTGCTCATCGACACGCCGCCCGTGCTGGCGGTCTCCGATTGCCTCCCGTTGACGGCAAAGGTGGACGGAGTGCTGCTGGTGACGCGATTCGGCGTGACCCAGCGGCGGAGCATCACGCGGGCAAAGGACCAGCTGGAGCGGGTCGGTGCGCGACTCATCGGCGTCGTCGTCAACGGGCTGTCGCCCCGGGAGACGCGTCGCTACTACGCGGAGTACGAACACTACGTCGGAGCCGGCCTCACCGGCGGAAAGAAAAAGCGGACGACCATGAAGTCGCTCTTCAGCATGAGCAAGAAGGCGGTAGTGGTGTTCGGCCTCCTCGGCATCGCCGGTTCGGCGCAGGCGCAGGCCCAGGACGAGTACAGAATCGGCACCGAAGACGTGCTGCACGTGATCGTCTGGGACAACAAGGATCTCGAGCAGACGATCATCGTCCGTCCCGACGGGCGCATCTCGTATCCGCTCGCGGGTGAGATCGAGGCGCAGGGTCTCACGGTGCCGCAGCTCACGGGGATCCTGACGGAGCGGCTGAGCACGTCGGTGAAGAACCCCAAGGTCTCCGTCATGGTCAAGGAGATCCGGTCCTTCCGCGTGCATTTCGTGGGCAGGATCGCCAAGCCCGGCGTCTATCCGATCAAGGCCGGCACCCCGCTCCTGCAGGCGCTCACGCTCGCCGGAGGACCGTCGGAGGGCGCCGACCTCGTGTCGGCCTACATCATCCGCGCCGAGAACAAGATTCCCATCGACCTGCGCAAGCTCATCCAGGACGGCGATCTCTCGAGGAACATCAAGCTCCACAGCGACGACACCATCGTCATCCCGGACATCGCCATCGGCTCCAATCCGCAGGAGATGCTCGAGCGCCGCATCTATCTCCTCGGAAAGGTCGCGAAGCCGGGCGTCTACAACATCAAGCAGGAGGTGCCGATCCTCCACGCGCTCTTCCTGGCCGGTGGCACGGTGGAAGGCGGCGACACCGCAGGCGCCTTCGTCATCCGGGGCCAGGAGAGGATCCCCGTCGACCTCTGGAAGCTCATCCAGAAGGGCGACACGTCGCAGAACGTCATGATCAAGCACGAGGACACGATCGTGGTCCCCTCCGGCGGTGAGCTGCAGAACGCCGTCTACGTGATGGGCGAGGTCGCGAAGCCGGGCGTGTATTCCCAGCCCGAAGCGCTCAGCCTCCTCAAGCTCGTCACCCTCGCCGGCGGTTTCACGAAGTACGCAGCACCGGGACGTGCCACGCTCATTCGCCGCGACGGCGTGAAGCAAACGCTCATGAAGATCGACCTGAAGGACATCATGCGCGATCCCAAGATGAACGAGGACCTCGCGCTGCGCCCGGGCGACGTGCTCATCGTGCCGGAGCGGATGTTCTAGGGGCATGATGGCCACGTACGTCTTCTGGGTGTGCGCGGTGCTCGTGGCGTACACGTACGCCCTGTACCCGTGCGTACTCTTCGCCGCCTACGCCATCGCGCAGGCGCGCACGGACCTTCGCTATCTCACCGGCCGCGAGGAGCGCCGCCGGCGGGGCTTGCACCCCGATGCCCTGCCGCGCGTCACCCTCATCGTGCCCGCCTACAACGAGGAGGCGCACATCGGCGACAAGATCGCCAACGTGCTCGCGCTCGACTATCCGACCGACCGGCTTCAGGTCATCTTGATCTCGGACGGATCGACCGACGGCACGAATGAGAAGCTGCGCGGGGTCGACGTCCCGCACATCGAGGTGCTGATCCGTCCCCAGCGGGCCGGCAAGGCGGGCGCCCTCAACTTCGCGGTCGCCAGGGCGCGGCACGAGATCCTCGTGTTCTCCGACGCCTCCACGCTGTTCGCGCCCAATGCCATCCGGCAGATGGTCCGGCACTTCGTCGATCCGAAGGTGGGTGTGGTGTGCGGCGCACTCCGGTTCAAAGGCGCGGGGGACTTCAAGCAGACGGAGGGTGTGTACTGGCGCTACGAGACGATGCTGCGCCTGATGGAAGCGCGCATGGGCGCCACCCTCACCGCGAGCGGGGCGATCTATGCGATCCGCGGCCACTGCTACCGTCCCCTCGCCGCCGAAGACGTCATCGACGACTTCGTCATCCCCATGCGGGCGCGCAAGCAGGGGTTCGCGGTGGTCTTCGACCCCGAAGCGGAGGCGGTCGAGTTTGCCGCCGCCTCGGTGAAGGACGAGTTCACCCGGCGTGTGCGGCTGGCCGTGGGCAGCTTCCGGGCCCTCGGCGAGTTCAGCCGCGTGCCCATGAACCCCTTCGCGACGATCTCGTTCTTCTCCCACAAGTTCCTGCGATGGGTGCTGCCCTTTCTGCTCATCGGGCTCTTCACCAGCACGCTCTTCCTGCTCGAGGAGCCGCTCTACCAGGCCGCCCTCTACGCCCAGCTCGGGGTCTATGGCCTTGCCACCCTGGGCCTCGTCTTCGGCGAGCGCGCGCGCCGGGTGCCGCTGGCACTGCTCTGTTACTACCTCATGGCCATCAACGTGGCCTTCCTCGTCGGCTTCGTGCGATTTCTCGGCGGCCGTCGCGACACGGCCTGGCAGCGAGTGGCCTGATGCTCGGACGGCTCGACGGCATTCCCGTGCTGATGTACCACGGTGTCGGCAACCTCATGCCGTCCCTCGACGCCGGCGAGGCGAGGTTCTGGGTGACGGCGGCCGGCTTGCGGCAACACCTGGAACAGATCCGCTACGCCCGCTTCCGGACGGCGCGGCTGAGCGAGTACTGGGGCGCGGTGGCGAGCGCCAGCCCCGATCGCTCGCTCGTGATCACGTTCGACGACGGGCGTGCGTCCGACTACACCGCCGCCTTGCCGCTGCTCCTCGAAACGGGCGCTCGCGCGGAGTTCTTCGTCAATACGGGAACGGTCGGCACTTCCGGGTACCTCGACTGGGCGCAGATCCGTGAGATGCAGCGTGTGGGCATGTCCTTCCAGTCGCATGCGCACGACCACGTGGCGCTGCCCACGCTGTCGCCCATCGCGCTCGCGTGGCAGCTGCGCCGGTCGAAGGCGATTCTGGAAGACCGGCTCGGCGCCGCCGTGGACTATCTCGCCGCGCCCTACGGCCTCCTCACAGGCAGGGTCATCGCCGTCGCCGCGGACGTCGGCTACCGCGCCGTGTGCAACTCCTGGCACTGGCCCGCGCGCCGTGGCGGACGGGTCATCAATCGTGTGGCCGTGATGGGCAACACGACGGCCGAGCAGTTCGCCGGATTCCTCAGCCGGGCGCCGGGCGCCTATCTGCCCGGCTTCGGACGCATGGCGCTCGTGGAGCTGCCCAAACGCATGATGCTGAAGCTGCGGCCCCATCGCCTCGGCGTAGCGCTCGCCGCAGACCGTCCGTGACGCAGCCGCTTCACCTGGTCGTCCTCATCGACGCCTTTGGCTGGCATCTCGCCCAGGGGCTGGACTTCATGGCGGACGTGCTGCCCCACCGGGCGCCGCTGCGCACGGTCCTCGGGTACAGCTCGGGCGCGATCCCGACGATGCTCACGGGCAAGTCGCCCGCCGAGCATGGTCAGTGGAACCTCTTCTACTATGACCCGGCGGGCTCGCCGTTCCGCTGGCTGCGGCATGCGCGCGTGCTGCCCGCACGCGTGCTGGACAATCGCGTCTCACGCAAGGTGATCAAGGAGCTGGGGCGGCGAGTCCTGGGCCTCGGGAGCCTCTTCGACTGCGCCGTGAAGCCGACGCTCCTGCCCTGGTTCAACTGGACGGAGAAGCGGAACATCTATACGCCGGGCGGCATCGCGGGCGCCTCGTCGATCTTCGACGACCTCGCGCGCCGCGGCGTGCCGTACCGCGCGTACACGTACCACGAGCACCGCGACGCGCAGATCCTGGCGCAGGCCTGCCGCGACATCGAGGCGAGCGAGGCGCGCTTTTTCTTCCTCTACCTGAGCGAGGTCGACGCCTTCCTGCACAAGCACTGTCACGAGGGGGCGCGCATCGAGGAACGCCTGAAGTGGTACGAGAGCGAGCTCCGCACCTTGCTCGCGGTGGCGCGACGACGCGACCCCGAGGCGACGCTCACGCTCTTCTCGGACCACGGCATGACACCCGTTCGACATCATCACGACCTCGCCCGCGACGTCGAGGCTCTCGGCCTCACGATGCCGGGCGACTACCTGAGCGTCTACGACTCGACGATGGCACGATTCTGGTTCTTCTCGGATCGCGCGCGGGCGCGCGTCGTGGAGCGCCTCAAGCAGCTGAGGTTCGGCCGCATTCTCACCGACGGCGACCTGAAGGACCTCGGCATCCGCTTTGCCGACCGCCGGTACGGCGACCTCGTCTTCCTCATGGAGCCGGGGTGGCTCGTCACCAGCAGCGATTTCACCACCAACGGATGGCTCCCGACCGGCATGCACGGCTACCATCCGGACGATCCGTACTCGGACGCCATTTTTCTCAGCACCCGGGAGCCCTCCCGACCGATGCGAACGATCGCCGACGCCTACTCGCTGATGCGGCGGGCGGCGGGACTCGATCGCGAATCCACGGAGACGACCGCGAGATGATGAACCGCGCTCTCATGACGGGCACGCCGGCCGATGTCGGAAGCTGGGCAGCGTAGATGGACAGGCTGCCCGTGCTCTATTTTTCGAACTCGCTTGTCCGCGGCGGCGCCGAGGAGCATGTCCTCACCCTGCTTCGCGGGCTCGACCGCAGCCGGTTCCGGCCGCTGGTCGCGTGCACACCGGAGGTGGCCCGGAAAATCGAGCCGGACGTGCCGGACGGTGTGCCGGTCACGGCCCTGCGGCTGCGACACCCGCGCGACATCGGGGCAGCATGGCAGCTGGCGGCGCTGATTCGCCGCGAGCGTGTGGCGGTCCTGCACTCTCATCTCTTCTATAGCAGCCTGTTCGCATCGCCGATCGGTCGCGTGTGCAAGGTGCCGCTCATCGTGGAGACGCCTCACATCCGTGAGGTGTGGCGGCGCGGCTGGAAGGCGAGCTACGCGGTCGATCGCTTCGCGGGCCGCTTCGTGGATCACTACATCGCCGTCTCCGAC
>JBKKCN010000546.1:0-5290 GCA_046712525.1 Candidatus Rokuibacteriota bacterium | reverse complement strand
CCTCACTCGTGATCGACACGCGGGCCGCCACGTGGGGCCTCGCCGCGCCCACGGACCGCGTCATTCGGCTGTGAGTCCGGCTGTGAGTCCGGCGACTGTGAGGTCGGGCGCAGCGTGAGTGTCGTCGTCGAGCAGCCGCCGGATGTCGCCGTCACGCCCAAGTCGATGTCGCTGCGCCACGTCAGCCGCCACTGGCTCGTCTATGGACTGGGCTTCGTGGCGAACCGGCTCGTGGGCTTCCTGCTGTTACCGCTCTACACGCGGTACCTGACGCCGGAGGACTACGGCATCAAGGCCATGGTGGTGGCGGGCGTGGACATGGTGGGCATCTTCCTCAGCTTCGGCCTGCGCACGGCGATGATCCGCTTCGCGAGCGATACGCACGGAGGCGGCGTGCGTCGCGAGGCGGTGAGCACGGCGCTGGCGCTCTTCGTGGGCGTGCTCGGCGGCGGCGTCGCCCTCGCCGTGTGGCAGTCGGAGGCGCTGTCGGCCCTCATCTTCGGCGATGCCGCCTACGCGCCCTTCCTGCGCCTGGGCCTCGTCACCCTCGTGTTCACCAACGTCTTCGACGCGTGCATGGCCTATCTGCAGCTGCAGCAGCGTTCGGGCGCCTTCAGCATCATCTCGCTGAGCACGGTGGTGGTGGGCGTGTCGCTGAACCTGCTCCTCGTGGTGGGCTCGGGCATGGGCGTGCGGGGCCTGCTCTACGGCGATCTCATCACCTACGCCGTCTTTTGCGTGGGCCTGCTCGCCTACACGCTGCGCGAGGTGGGGACCACTTTCTCGCCCACGCTCGCGCGCCAGATCCTCCGCTACGGGGCGCCGCTGCTCTTCACGCCGCTCGTGTGGACGCTCATCAACCAGGCGGACCGTCTCTTCCTCACCCGCCACGTCTCCCTCGGCGAGGTCGGCATCTACTCGATGGCCATTCAGTTCTCGGCGGTGCTGTACCTCGCGGTCATCCAGCCCTTCGCCAACTTCTGGGAGCCCGCGCAGTACCAGATCATGCGCGACCCCGGCGCGGACAAGGTCATCCGCCGCATCTCCCATCTCGTCATGTCCATCCTGCTCGTGGTGGCCTTCGGCGCCGCCCTCGTCGTGGAGGACGTCATCCGGCTCATGACGGCGACGCCGTTCTGGGCGGCGGCCAACCTCGTCCCGGTGTTCATGCTCGCGCACGTGACGCTGGCCCTCTGCCTCTTCATCGACACGGGTCTGTTCGTACGCAACTGGACCGGCTACGTGGCCGCGGTGGCCGCCGTCACCGCCTGCCTCAACATCGTCGCCAACGCCGTGCTGGTGCCGATGGCGGGCACCGCGGGCGCCGCCGCCGCCCGCCTCGTGACCGCGGTGGGAATGGTGTTGCTGTCGTGGCTGGCGGCGCGACGCGCATGGCGCGTGCCTCTCGACCTGTGGCCCCTGGCGAAGGCCACCGGGCTGGCCGTCGTACTTTTCCTGGTGTCCACCTACATCCCCAGGGAGTCGCTGCCGGTCGTCCTGCTCCTCAAGGCGATGCTGCTCGCCGCCCTCGTCGCGTTCGTCCTGCGTCCCAGTGACTGGGCGCGCGCGCGTGCGATGGCCCGCGAATTTCAGGTACGCCGGCTCTCGAAAGGCGTGGGCACGATATGAGCGCGCGGCGTACTGAATGGTGGCGTCCCGCTGCCACCCGCCTCGAGCTGCCGCCCGTGGGGACGGCGGCGACGGGGAACGCGGACATGACCCGGCCCTTCTGGGCGATGATGGCCTTCACCTTCGTCCTGTTCGTGGCACCGCAGACCTTCGTGCCCGGCCTGTCGGCGCTTCGGGTGGCCCTGCTCACCGTGGTGGTGGTGGTGGCGACCTACGTCCACTACCAGGTCTCACGCGGCCGGCCGCTCACCATCTGGCCGCGCGAGATGAAGCTCACCCTCTGGCTGGTGGCGTGGGCCTTCCTCACCATACCGTTCTCCATGTGGCCGGGCGGTAGCTGGGGCCTCCTCACCGATCTCTATCTGAAAACGCTGGTGATCTTCTGGCTGCTCACCAACGTGGTGACCACGCCCGCGCGGCTGCGGCAGGTGGCGTGGGGCCTCACCCTCATGACGGTGCCCGCCGCCATCAGCGGCGTGAAGAACTACACCTCGGGCGTCTACATGCAGTACGGCGCCGGCCGCATCCGCGGCTATGAGGCCGGCCCCATGACGGGCAACCCGAACGATCTCGCGCTCACGCTCAATCTCGTGCTGCCCCTCATCGTGGCGCTGCTCTTCCTGACGAAGCGGCCCCTGTGGCGCGCCGTGCTCATCGGCATCATCGGGCTCGACGTCATGGTGATCGTGCTCACCTTCTCGCGGGGCGGCTTTCTCACCCTCGCGCTGTCGGCCGGCATCGTGCTGTGGCGAATCACGCGACGGGCGGGGCCCAAGTACGCCTTCATGGCCGTCGGCCTGCTCCTCGTGCTGGCGCCGCTGGTGCCCTCCTCGTACTACGGGCGCCTGGCCAGCATCACGGACGTGGAAGCCGACGAGACAAGCTCCGCCGAAGAACGTCAACAAGATCTCTTCGTCGCCATGGGATACGTCGCCCGCCATCCCGTCCTCGGGACCGGCATCGGCAACAACATCCTCGCCATGAACAACGAGCGGGGCGCACGCTGGGCCGCCGTCCACAATTCGTATCTCCAGGTGGGGATGGAGCTGGGCCTGCCCGGCCTCATCCTCTACGTCCTCATCGTCGTGGGCACGCTGAAGGCGGTGGGCCGCGTGGTCAGGCGCACGCGCGGCGATCCCGCCCACCGAGAGCTCTTCTGGCTCGCGTCCGGGCTGCAGGTGAGCCTGATCGCCTTCGCCTTCGCCGCCATGCTCCATCCCGCGGCCTACAACTTCTATTTCTATTACTTCGGCGGACTGGCGCTGGCCGCGCGGGCGATGCACGAGCGGCTGGCGCCCTCGCGCGTGCAGCCGGGGCGGGCCGCCGTCACCCGAGTGAGGACAGCCTGATGTGTGGCATCTACGGTCTCCTTGGGGCCGACGCGCGGCAGCCGGCCGACACCGACCTCCTGCGCCGCATGGACGACTCCCTCGTGCATCGCGGTCCCGACGGTAACGGCATGTACACCGACGGCGCCCTCGGCATGGGCATGCGCCGGCTCAGCATCATCGACCTCGCCACCGGCGACCAGCCCATGACCAACGAGGACGGCTCCGTGTGGGTCGTCTTCAACGGTGAGATCTATAACTACCGCGAGGTGCGGGCCGATCTCCTCGCGCGCGGCCACACGTTCCGCACGGCCTCCGACACCGAGGTGCTCGTGCATCTCTGGGAGGAGGACGGCGAGGCGTGCGTGCAGCGACTGCGGGGGATGTTCGCCTTCGCCATCTGGGACCGCTCCACCTCCACGCTGTTTCTCGCGCGCGACCGCGTGGGCATCAAGCCGCTCTTCTACGCGCCCACCGCACACGGTGTCGTGTTCGGCTCCGAGCTCAAGGCGCTCACGCTGAGTCCGTGGGTGGAGCGCCGCATCGACCTCACCGCCGTGAGCGCGTATCTGCAGTACGGCTACGTGCCGGACCCGCACACGATCTTGCAAACCGTCGTCAAGCTGCCCCCCGGGCACACCCTCACCGTGCGCGACGGGCGCGTGGGGGTCCCCCGGCGCTACTGGGCGCCCACCCCGTTCTTCCGTGGCCCCGTGGGACCGCGCCGCGAGGCGGAGGCGGTGGCGGCACTCGACACCCTCCTCCAGGACGCGGTGCACTCGCATCTCGTCAGCGATGTGCCCGTGGGCGCCTTCCTCAGCGGCGGAGTGGATTCCAGCGCGGTGGTGGCGTTGATGGCGCGCGACACCGGCGTCCGCGTGAAGACCTTCTCGGTGGGCTTCGACGACGATGCCACCAGCGAGCTGCCGTACGCGCGCGAGGTCGCGAAGTGGTGTGGCACCGAGCACATCGAGCTGCGGGTGGGCGCCGGTGACCTGCACGTCCTCGAAGATGTGCTGAGCGCCGTCGACGAGCCGTTCGCCGACTCCTCGTCCATTCCCACCTTCCTCGTGTCACGCCTGGCGCGCCAGCACGTGAAGGTCGTGATGTCGGGCGACGGCGGCGACGAGCTCTTCGCCGGCTACGACCGCTACCTCGTGGACCATCGCCGGCGTCACCTCGGACGGCTCGCCGACGCCGGCCTCGGCGCCGGGGTCAAGCGCCAGAGCGACGCGCTGCCCGAGGGCACGCCGGGCAAGAATCTGCTCTTCAACATGTCGCTGCCGCGGATGGAGCGCTACCTCGACTCCATCGCGCTCTTCCCGCGCCGCGCCCTCGACGAGCTGCAGGAGCCGGGCGCGCGCCGGTTCTCTTTCAACGGTACCCTCACCGCAGGCGCGGGCCTCGACTCCCTCTCCCGGCTTCAGGATTTCGACCTGCGGACCTACCTGCCCGGCGACATCCTGACGAAGGTCGACCGCATGACGATGGCCAACTCTCTGGAAGCGCGGGTGCCGTTCCTCGATCACCCGCTCATCGAGTTCGCGTGCGCGCTGCCGCCTGCACTCCGGATGCGCGGCTCCACCACGAAGTACCTGCTCCGGCGCGTGCTGCACGGCCGCGTGCCGCCCACCGTCCTCACCCGTCCCAAGCAGGGGTTCGGCTCGCCCATCGAGGCGTGGTTCTCGGGCCGGTTATCCGGCTTCTTCCACGACATGCTCGGCGACGGCACACGGCTGGCGGCGGTGGGCGTGCGGCCGGCGACGGTGCGCGGCCTCGTGGCGCGTTACGCCGACAGTCGCCGGCGCGAGTACTGCTACCGGCTGTGGAGCCTCGTGGTCCTCGACCGCGCGCTGCAGCGGCTCACGGAGAGCACCCGCGCGCGCGCGTCGTGCGCGGAGAGCATGTCGTGATGAGCGAGCGCATGATCGAGGCGCGCCACGACTTTGCCGGGGCGCGACGAGCGTGGGGGGGTGTGGGGGGCCATATCGGGGGCCCCCACGTGAACAGATGAGCGAACCGCGAACGCGCGTGCTGTTGCTCGGCGACACGCTCAGCGTGGGCGGCACCGAGGGCCAGTTCGTGGAGATCGCCTGCCGTCTGCCCCGCGGCCGGTGGGACGTGCGCGCCGCCTGCCTGCGCGCGGAAGGGCCGCTACGCGCGCGCCTCGAGCGGGCCGGCGTGCGCCCGTGGAGCTGCGGGGCGGGATCCCTGTGGACACCCCGCGCCGCCGCCGCCCTTGCGCGGCTGGCCCGGCACCTGCGCCGGGAGCGCATCGGCATCGTTCATACCTTCGATTTCTACAGCAACATCATGGGCGTGCTCGCCGCGCG
>JBKKCN010000545.1:0-5885 GCA_046712525.1 Candidatus Rokuibacteriota bacterium | reverse complement strand
GTGGCGCCGGCACTCGCATCAGTCGGTGACCGAGCGATAGATCTCCACTTCGACGGCGCCCTCCGTCAGTCCTTCCTTCTCGCGCCGCTCGCGGTAGGCGGCGAGGTGCGGCGCCTTGCGGTGCGCGTCGAAGGCGGCGTCGTCCTTGTACTGCTCGTAGAAGAGGAAGAGGTCCGGGTCCTTCGTGGAGCGGTGCGGCCGATAGACGAGGCACCCCGGCTCCGCCTTGCGCACCGCCGCCACCTGCTCCTTGAGCAGCGCGGCCAGCGCGTCGCCCTTGCCCTTCGCCGCCCGAAGCTTCGCCACTACCGTCAGCACGTCTGCCATCTCATCTCCTCCTTGCCCGCAGCAATGATTCGGAAGAGCCGCCATGGTAACCGATTTTTTCGTCTACACTCAGCCCCGGAGGCCCGCGACCGATGGCTCGCCGCAAGATCGTCGTCGCCATGATGATGCACGAGACCAACACCTTCTCGCCGGTGCCGACGCCGCTCGCGTCCTTCCGCCCGCTCGCGGGCGAGGCAGCCGTGCAGGAGTTCAAGGACACCAACACGCAGCTCGGCGGCTTCCTGCACATCGCGCAGGAGATCGGCGCCGAGGTCAGCCTGCCGGTGGCCGCGGGCGCGCATCCGTCCGGCTACGTCGAGAAGGGCGCGTACGAGGACATGTGCAGCGCCATCGTGGGCGCCATCAGGAGCGGCTGCGACGCCGCCTTCCTCGCGCTGCACGGGGCCATGGTGGCCGAGCACCTCGACGACGGCGAAGGCGAGCTGCTGCGGCGCATCCGCGCGGTGGCGCCCACGCTGCCCATTGCGGTGGCGCTCGACTTTCACGCGCACATGACACCCGCCATGGTCGACAACGCCACCGTCATCACCGGCTACCGCACTTACCCGCACGTGGACATGGGCGAGACCGGCCACCGCGCGGGGCGCACGCTCGTGCGCGCGCTCAATGGCGAGGTGACGCCGGTGATGGTGTGGGGCAGCCGCCCCATGATGACGAGCACGCTCGTGCACACACCGTCGCGCCAGCCGATGAAGGACGTCATGGACATGGCGATCGCGGCGGAGACGGGCGGCGCCGTCCTCAACGCCTCCGTCTTCGGCGGCTTCCCTCACGCCGACATCCCGCACCTGTCGTGCTCGGCGGTGATCGTGTGCGATCGCCAGACGGACCAGGGCCGCCTCCTCCTCGATCGGCTGCTCGACCTCGCCTGGAACCGGCGCGAGGCGTTCCTCTACAAGGGTGCTCCGCTCGCCTCGCAGATCGCGCATGCGCGCACGCTCGGTGATGGGCCCATCGTGCTCGTGGACCACGGCGACAACACGGCCTCGGGCGGCACGCAGGACGTGATGCGCGTGATCGAGGAGGTCATGGCGCAAGGCCTCAGCGACGTGGTGGCGGGGCCGATCTGTGATCCCATCACCGTGCGCCGGCTCGCGGAGGCGGGCACGGTGGCGAGCGTGACACTGGACGTGGGTGGCCGCATCGACATGCCGCAAATCCATCTGCACGGCAAGCCCCTCACCGTCACCGGCAAGGTGACGCGCATCACCGACGGCGAGTTCGTGGTGACGGGACCGATGGCCACGGGCACGCGCGTGCGCATGGGCCGCACCGCCGTGCTCGACACCGGCAACCTCCAGCTCGTGATCTCCGAGGGACGCAGCGAGCCCTACGATCTCGGCGTCTTCACTCACGCCGGCATCGACCCGCGCCGCAAGAAGTACGTCCTCATCAAGTCACGCCAGCACTTCCGCGCCGGCTTCGAGCCCATCGCGCGCCACATCGTGATGTGCGACGGCGACGGCGTCACCAGCTCCGATCTGAGGCTCTTCACGTACAAGAACCGCCGCAAGCCACTCTATCCGTTCGAGGCCGAGGCTTAGCCTTTCACAGGAGTCGTCGCCATGGGTTATGAGCAGGTCGTCTATGACACAAAGGACGGCGTCGCCACTGTCACGCTGAACCGGCCCGACAAGCTCAACGCGTGGACGCAGGTCATGGGACGCGAGGTACGCGCGGCCATGGACGAGGCCGCGCGCGACGAGCGTGTCCGCGTCATCGTCCTCACCGGCGCCGGCCGCGGCTTCTGCGCGGGCGCGGACATGACCCTGCTTTCCGGCATCAGCGGCGCGGGCGCCGCCGACGGCGAGGAGGTGGCTCTGCCGCCCGTGCCGGCGGCGACACCCAACGGCGCGCGCGAGGACTTCCGCGGCCGCTACGCCTACTTTCCCGCCATCCCGAAGCCGATCATCGGCGCCCTCAACGGGGCCACCGCGGGTCTCGGGCTCGTGGTGGCGCTCTACTGCGACGTGCGCTTCGCCTCCGACGCCGCCGTGTTCACGACGTCGTTCGCGCGCCGCGGACTCATCGCGGAGCACGGCATCAGCTGGATGCTGCCGCGCCTGGTGGGACTGCCGCACGCGCTCGACCTCATGCTGTCAGGACGAAAAATTGATGCGGCGGAGGCGCTGCGCATGGGACTCGTCAACCGAGTGGTGCCACAGGCCGACCTCGTGCCGGCCGTGCGCGCCTACGCGCAGGAGCTGGCCCAGCTCGTGTCGCCGCGCTCGATGGCCGTCATGAAGCGGCAGCTCTGGGAGGCGCAGTTCCAGACGCTCGCGGAGGCGAGCGCCGTTGCCGACGAGGAGATGACGCGCAGCTTCGGCACCGCCGACTTCAAGGAAGGCGTGGCCCACTTCGTGGAGAAGCGGCCGCCCCACTTCACGGGAGCCTGAGCTACTACACGCGCTCCATGTCGCCGTCGGCCCACCGAGGGTCTGTCGAGCGACCACGTCACCGGTGACGGAGGACACTGAAGAACCGCGCCGAAGCAAGGAGGCGATCCGGATGCCGCGGCCATCTGGAATGCCCGTCATTCGATCACCCGGTCGGCCCGCACGAGCACCGACTGCGGGATGGTGAGGCCGAGCGCCTTGGCCGTTTTTAGATTTACAACGAGCGAGTATCGCTCAACCTGCTCCACCGGCATATCGCCCGCCTTCGCGCCCTTCAGGATCCGGTCCACGTATCCGGCGGCACGCCGGAGGACATCGTAGGAATCGTGGCCATACGATGCGAGCGCCCCGACCTCAACCGCCTGGTGGTATCCGTGAAAATCCGGAACACCAAGTTTCGCGGCGAAGTCCGCAATCGGCTTTCTGTGCACGAAGAACGACGGTTGGCTCGACACGAACACAGCGTGAGGACGCTGGCGCTCGAGGAGCTCGAATGCCGCCTCGATGCGAGGCATCTCAACGCCGGCCAGGACCATCGTCAATCCCATCGCTTTCGCTGCATTCCGCAATCCCCGCATCCCGTCGGTATCCCAGTCTTCGTTCAGACCGAAATAAGCGATTCGCGAGGCCTCGGGTAGCATCTCTCGGATAAGCTCCAGCCGTTTAGTCCCAAAGTCAGCACCTATCACAGTCACTAGTCCCGTGACGTTGCCGCCTGGCCTCCCGAGACTCTGCACGATCCCCGATTCGACGGAAATCCCCATGCCAGCCGCCACGATGGGGACCGCAGACGTGATCTGCTTGGCAAGGAGCGTCATGTGGTTTCCGGTGACGACGATGACGTCCACCGGTTGCTGGGCGAGGCCGCGGATCAGGTCCGCAAGGCGCTCGAGGTTTCCTTCGGCGGAGCGCCGCTCGATGATGATGTTCTGACCATCAGTGTAGCCGAGTGCCCAGAGTCCGTGCACGAAGCCGCGGATCACGGTTTCTTCGGGCTCTGGGCCAGCCATCGTGGACAGCGGCGCCGTCGTGAGGACGAACCCAACGCGAGGCACCTTCCGCGTTGGTACGAGCGCATAGAAGAGCGAGAGGGCAAGGCCGAACGCGATACCGGCGAGTAATCGCTTTCGGACGCTCATCAATCGTCCTATCCGCCCGCATCAGCATCGCTCGTAAGTCACAGCAGCGACGATGATTGGCAAAGCTCAGGAGGAGCTACGTAGGACTGCGGCTCGTCGCATGGAGCATGATGCACGATAGCGCAACGCGACGCCGAGAGAAAAGAACCGCCGCCCGCTCAGCCCCGCGCGAGCAGCTCCTGGATCTTGGCGGGGTCGATAGGCTTGGTGAGGTGGATGTCGAAGCCGGCCGCGAGCGCCCGGCGCTGGTCTTCCGCCTGCCCGTAGCCGGTGAGCGCGATGAGGCACATGCTCTTGCCGTCCGGCCTCTGGCGAATGGCGCGCGCGACCTCGTAGCCGTCCATGCCGGGCAGGCCGACGTCGATCACGGCGACGTCGGGCCGCACGGTCTGCATCTTGTCGAGCGCGTTTGGCCCGTCCTCCGCGGTATCGACCTCGTGTCCCGCGAGCTGTAGGAACAGGCACAGGCTTTCGCGCGCGTCCGCGTTGTCCTCGACGATCAACACGCGGCGGCGCCGGCCGGCGTCCGCCGCCGGCGCGGGTGACTGCTCCACGACATCCCCGGGCGTCGCCGCCGCCACCGCCGGCAGCCGCACGGTGAACTGGCTACCCCGACCGTGTCCCGCGCTCGCGGCGGACACGGAGCCACCGTGCAGCTCCACCAGCCGCTTCACGAGCGTGAGGCCGAGCCCGAGGCCGCCGCGCGCGCGGTCGAGCGCCTGCGGCTCCTGCGCGAAGAGATCGAAGACTTTCGGCAGCAGGTCGGGACGGATTCCCTCGCCCGTATCCTGGACGTGCACGACGGCGTCACCGCCCACGCGCGTGGTGATGACGCGCACCTCGCCCCCCGCCGGCGTGTACTTGAGCGCATTGTCGAGCAGGTTGCTGATGACCTGCTCGAGGCGGGCAGGGTCGCCCTTCACCCGCACGGAATCGCCCTCGACCACGACGCGGTGCGCGACGGTACGGCCGGCCTGCGTGAGGCTATCCAGGCACCGCGCCGCCACCTCGCGCAGGTCGGGCGTGCCCAGGCGCAGGTCGATCTTACCGGAGGTGAGACGGGCCACGTCGAGGAGGTCGTCGACGATCCGGCTCAAATGAGTGGCCTGGCGGCCGATGATCGCGGTGAGGCGCCGCGTCTGCTCGTCGCCGAGAACGCTGTTCAGCACGCCGAGCGCATTGGTGATGGTGCCGAGCGGATTGCGCAGCTCGTGACCGAGCATGGCGAGGAACTCGTCCTTGGCCCGCGACTCCCGCTCCACCTCCATCCGCCGCGCCTCACGCTCGGCCTCGAGCTGCTTGCGCTCGGTGATGTCGGTGAGCGAGGTGAGGATGCAGGTGCGCCCTTCGACGACCACGACGTCGGCGGCGGCGATGGCCACGATCTCCCCGCCGCTCTTCGTCCGGAAGTGCGCTTCCATGTTGCGCACCGGTTGCCCCGCGCGCAGGGCGACCAGGCCCTGCTCACGCATCTCGGGGTTCTTCCACAGCCCGATGTCGGGCATGCGCCGTCCGATGATCTCCTCGCGCGCGTAGCCCGTCGTGCGCAGAAAGGCTTCGTTGACCTCGATGATGCGGCCGTCCGCGAGGTCGGTGACGGCCAGGATGGTGGGGCTCAGCTCGAAGATCGCCCGCAGCTTCGCGGCGGCGCCCAGATCCTCCACTACGAGCGGCGACCCGGCTTCATCCGCTCTCCGAGCGTCAATCCGAAGCCGCCGCTCTTCTTCGTGGACTGATCGAGGTAGGACTGGGCTTCGGCCTGCTCCTCCTGCGCGAGGGCTTTCGCATGGGACAGTCGAATGCGGCGACCGCCTTCCTCGATGGCCAGCACGGCGACCTTCAGCTCGCTGCCCACGGGCACACCCTTGCGCTGCTCGGCGCCGCGCGCAAGGCCGAGCTCCTCGTTGGGCACCAGTCCCGTCTGCCCGGGTCCGAGCCTCACGAAGACGCCGTACGGCTCCACGCGCTCCACGGTGCCGGTGAGCACGGCGCCGACGACCAC
>JBKKCN010000544.1:0-4665 GCA_046712525.1 Candidatus Rokuibacteriota bacterium | reverse complement strand
TCGACGGGATCCTGCGTCGGCCGCAGGGGCGGATCCTCGAGGTTGTTCTGCGGCAGGAACGTCATCAGCTCGCGGATGAGCGCGAGGCATTCCTCCTCGCTGTCGGCCGCGAAGTGGGCCACCCCTGACGTGGTGCTGTGCGCGGTGGCGCCGCCGAGGTCCTCCGCCGTCACCGCCTCGTGCGTGACGGCCTTGATGACATCCGGCCCCGTCACGAACATGTACGACGTGTTCTTGACCATGAAGATGAAGTCCGTGATGGCGGGCGAGTAGACGGCCCCCCCGGCGCACGGCCCCATCACGGCCGAGATCTGCGGCACCACCCCCGAGCTCAGCGTGTTGCGCAGGAAGATGTCGGCATAGCCGGCGAGGGACACGACGCCCTCCTGGATGCGGGCGCCCCCGGAGTCATTGAGGCCGATGACGGGCGCGCCCGTCTTGAGCGCGAGGTCCATCACCTTGCAGATCTTCTTCGCATAGGCTTCCGACAGCGAGCCGCCGAAGACGGTGAAGTCCTGCGCGAAGACGAACACGGGGCGGCCGTGGATGCGCCCGGAGCCGGTGACGACGCCGTCACCGGGGAACTTCTGCTCCTCCATGCCGAAGTCGTGGCCCTGATGGACGACGAACTTGTCGATCTCGAGGAAGGAGCCGGGATCGAGGAGCACCTCCAGGCGCTCGCGCGCCGTCTTCTTGCCCGCCTTGTGCTGCCGGCGAACCCGCTCCTCGCCGCCGGCCAGCTCCGCCTCCGCGTTCCGGCGACGCAACTCCGCGAACCGCTCGTTCAGCGCCATGCCCCAACTTTGGACACGGCACCGACGAAAGTCAACGGATTTATTGACTTTCGTGGCGCTTTCCTCCAATAATTCAGGCCCCATGCACTCGTGGACCCAACCCCTTCTTCTCGCATGCGCGGTCGTCCTCACGGCGGCCGTGGTCGCCCTGCTGCTCGCCGTGAAGCGGACGGCACAACGGACGGACGCGGTGCTTCGGATCGTCGAGGAAGAGCTGCGCCCCCTCATCGGCCAGGCCCACGCGCTCACGGACGAGGTGCGCACGCTCACGCGCGAGGCAAGCCTCGAGGTCAAGCGCGTCGGCGAGGTCACCGAGCGCGTGAACAACGTCGCCGAAGGGGTGGAGCGCATGGTCAGGGCGCTCGCAGGACTGACCCGCGCCGGTCAGGTCATCGGTATGGCGGCGGCTGTCAAGAAGGGCGTCGATGTCTTCGTGCACCGGATGTCCAAGGACTAAGGAGAGACTCATGGCCAACGATCGCAACGATACCGCCAGCTATCTCGGCTGGTTCTTCCTGGGAGGCGTGATCGGCGCCGCCGCCGCTCTTCTACTGGCGCCGAAGGCAGGCCGCGAGACGCGGGAACTCATCGCGGAGCGCGGAGGCGACGTCGCGCGCAAGGCGCAGGAGATCGCCAACGAGGCGCAGGGACGCGCGGGCGAGTGGCTCGACAAGAGCCGCGAGCTGTTCGAGGAGCAGACACAGCGGCTCATGGGCGCCTTCGAGGCAGGCAAGGACGCCATGCGCGAGGAGATCCGCAAGGGCACCCCGCCCCCGCGTGTCTGAGATCGAGCTACCCGATCCCGACGAGCTGGAGGAGCGGCGCGACAAGACGTTCAGCCGTCGCGTCGCCCTCCTCACCGCCATCTACGCCATCGTGCTCGCCTTCGCCTCCCTCGGCGGCGCCAATGCTCTCGAGGATATCCTCCTCAACCAACAGCAGTCGTCCGACCAGTGGGCGTTCTACCAGGCGAAGGTGATCCGTGAGCACCAGTACCGCGCGCAAAAGCTCATCCTCGAGGCACAGGCGCCCGACGCCGGCGCCGCCCGTGCCCGGCTGGAGGCCCTCGCCGCGAAGTTCGGCGAAGAGGAGAAGCGGTACAACGCCGAGAAGAAGGACATCGAGAAGGACGCCAAGAAGCACGAACGCGAGCGCGACATCAGCAAGGACCGCGACACCTACTTCGACTACGCCGAGGTCTTCCTGCAGATCGCCATCGTCAGCTCATCGGTGTCGATCCTCGCCGCCTCCCGTCCGATGCTGTTCTTCTCCCTCGGCTTGGCGCTGCTGGGCGTGACGAGCACGATCAACGGCTACTTCCTCCTCTTCCGCCTCGCGTTCTTGCACTGACGGGCCGGGCGGGCGCCACCAGTCGGGACGCGCCGGGGGGCTTGGGGGGCCCGTCGAGGCCCCCCATGTACATCAATAAAATTCAGGCCGAGAGCATGCTTTAGACGGGCGTCCGCCGAACGGCTCTAGACGGCCGTTCGCCGACCCGGCCGTCTCCCCACGAGCCAGACGACAATGAGGGAGAGGCCGAAGGCGCACACGACGGTGGCGCCGGTGGGGAGGTCGAGGGCGGCGGAGGCCGCCATGCCGACCACGCTCACGACGGCGCCGAAGGCCCAGCCGATGAGCAGCCGCGCGGACACCGAGCGTGCGAGGGCGATGCCGGCGAGGGCCGGCACGATCAGGTAGGAGAAGACGAGGAGGACGCCCGCCGTCCGCACGGAGTTCGCCACCACCACGCCGAAGGACGCGTAAAAGAGGAAGTCCCAGAGACGCACCCGCCAGCCCGCCTCGAAGGCGGCGTCGGGATCGTAAGAGATGAGGAAAAACGGGCGGCGGCACGCCCAGTGGAGGGCGCCCACGAGCCCGTAGAGGATTGCCACCTTGAGCACGTCGGCGGGACGGACGGTCAGGATGCTGCCGACGAGCATGGCGCGGATGTGCTCGGCCCCGTGGGGCGCGCGGTCGGCGAGGATGACGGCGCCCGCCGCTGACACCGCGTACACGACGCCCACCACCGCCTCCTGCGACACGTGGCGGCCGCGCGTGCGTGTGAGGGCGAGGACGCCCGCACCGATGAGCGTGAAGCCGAGGCCGGTGGCGTAGGACACCCACGACTCCATCTCGAACCCCACGAGAAAGGCGGCGGTGGCGCCGAGGGCGGCGATCTGCGCCATCGCGATGTCCACGAAGACGACCTCGCGTGCGATCACGTGGATACCGAGGTAGACGTGGATGCCCGTGAGGACGAGACACATCAGAAAGGGCGCCCACAGCAGCGCGAAAAGATCGGCGACCATCTACCGCATGGCCTGGGCGAACGTCCTCACGTTGTAGTCGATGGCGGCGAGGTAGGTGTCGGCGCCTTTGACCGCGCCCACCACGGGCGCGAGCGTGATCACCTTCGCACCCCCCTCTTCCGCCACGCGCGCGGCGAGGGCGCGGTCGGCCCACGGCTCCACGATCACCACCTTGATCTTCTCGTCCTTCATCTTGCGGATGAGCTGCGTCAGATGCACGGGCGAGGGCGGAATGCCGGGCCGGTCCTCGATCGTCCCCCCCTGCACGAGACCGAAGCGCGCCAGGAAATAGGTGAAGGTCGGGTGGTACGTGACGACGCGGGCGCCCTTGAACGGCTCCAGCGCCGTCGTCCACCGGCGCATCGCCTCTAACAGGCGCCCCAGGAACGCCTGGCGGTTGCGCTCGAAGGTGGCGCGGTGCTCGGGCGCCACGCGCGCGAAGCCTTCCACGATGTTGGCCGTCACCACCTCCGCCTGACCCGGATCGAGCGAGTAATGCGGGTTGCCCATCGGGTGCACGTCGCCCATCGAGCGGTCCACTCGCCCGGTGGGAATCTCCAGCACGTGGACGCCCCGCGAAGCGTCGATGAGCCCACGGGCGCCGCGCACGACATTGGGATTGTTGGCCCCCTGCACCACTACGTCCGCCCACGCGTCGAGCTCGAGGCCGTTGACGATCAGCACGTCCGCCCGGCGCAACTTGAGCATGAGGCTGGGCCGGATCTCCACGTCGTGCGCGTTCTGCGTGCCCCGCGCGAGCGAATCGGCCTCCACGAGATCACCCCCCACCTCCTCGGCGAGCGACTTGAGATCCGGAATGGTGGCGACGACACGAAGCTTGGCCGCCTCCGCGGAGCCGGCGAAGAGGCCGGCCACCACGAGCGCGGCGACGATGGTTCGCATGAAAGCGCTCATCATGAGTGGCCTCCTAGAAGGGGTGCGCCGGGTGGGCGCCGAGGATGAAGGTGGCCTGGAACAGCAGCTCGTCGAGAATGCGGCCGCTGCCGGCGTCCGCGCCCACGCGGTGCGAGCGCTCGGTGTGTTTGTAGCCGAGCCTGAAGCGCAGGAACTCTGACGGCATGAAGGACACGTACGGCTGCACGGCCCACTCCCTGCCTGGCTCCACGGGATACTGCGTCGAGTCGTAGCGCGCGCCAAAGGCCCAGCGGCGCCACGGCTGCATTTCCGCGTACGCGTACCAGCCGAAGCGCTCCCGCGTCCGGTCCTCGCCAAGTCCCGCGTCGTCGAAGACGTCGACGGCGCGGTCCCCGTACAGCGCCTCGGCGCCGACGGTCAGGAGCGCGTGGCGCCAGCCTTCCGGCGTGAGCTTGTACTTGAGATCGGCACCGAAGACGTTCGAGCGCCGGTCGGCGTCGGTCTCGCCGCTCGCCACCGAGACACCGAGCTGCAGCGCGCTCGACTCCCCCAGCTCGAAGAACGTGCGTACGCGGCCCGTGACGAGCGGAGCCTTCAGCGAGCCGCGTCCGAAGGCCTCCTCGTTGTCGCCGTTGAAGACGCCCACCAGCGCCTCGAGATAGAAGGGCAGCGGCGCCACCCAGGTC
>JBKKCN010000543.1:0-3126 GCA_046712525.1 Candidatus Rokuibacteriota bacterium | reverse complement strand
CGGCGCCCATCACGTCGATGAGCCGGGTGCCGATGCGGTCGAACTGAAAGGTGGCCTTGCACTGGCGGCGCCAGTAGTCGCTCGGCTTCATCGTGAGGCCGAGGTCGCGGAAGCGGTCCTCCCACTCAAAGTCCATGCGGTCGAGCGCGTACGGGATCCAGCCGATGCCGCTCTCGCCGAACGAGATGCGGAGATTGGGATAGCGCTCGAGCACGGCGGCCCCGATGATCGCGGCCAGGATGTTGACGAGATTCATCTGGAACGCGGAGACGCCTGTGAACAGCGCGGCGCGCTTGGCGAGGTTGGTGGGGGCCTTTTCGCGCACGCTCGCCGGGGTGGACGGGAACGTGTGGAAGTGCAGCGGCAGGTTCACCTCGGACACGGCCTGCCAGATCGGCTCCCACACCGGGTGCCACATGGGCTCCATGTCCCACGAGCACGAGAGCTCGAGTCCGCGTAGGCCCAGCTTGGCCGCGCGACGGACCTCGTGCGCGGCAGCGTCGACATCGCCGTAGGGCAGGCAGGCAAGGCCGATCTGACGATCGGGATAGTGCCGGCAGAAATCGGCGAGCCAGTCGTTGTAGATGCGGAACATCTCCCCCGCCGCCTCGTGATCGTTGAGCCGCGTGGCGGCGCCGAGGATGCCGAAGATCACCTCGGCTTGCACGCCGTCGCGCTCCATGTCCTTGATCCGGAGATCCGGGTCGGTGGGACGGCGAATGCCCTTCTTGCCGTCCTCGTACAGCCCGGTCTCCGCCATCTTGTCGACCCGGTAGTTCTGCCCGGGGACGAGCTTCTGACCCGAGGGCCCGACGCCGCCGACAAGTCCAAACGATGCCCCGTTCTTCGACGTCCAGTACGGCCCGTCGGGCCCGTCGGTGACGTACGGCATGCGCTCGCGCAGCGCCGCCGAGGCGTTGGCGGTGAAGAGGTCGGGCGGGATCCAGGGCATGTCGATGTGACAGTCGGCGGAGATCCGTGTGTAGTTCATGGGCGGGATCATACCTTTTGCGAGGTCGTTGCGCGCGGCCCCTTGACTTGATCATCAACGCGCGGCAATGTTCCCGACCAATCGGAAGCGGCGCCAGCCCTGTCCTTTCCTTCGAGAGCCGTCAATGAGAAGGAGGGTCCGACATGCCCACCCCACTGCACCGACGTGACTTCATGAGGCTCTGCGCGGCAGGCGTCGGCGCCACCGCGCTCGTGAGCAGCTCCCGCCCCGCGGCCGCCGCGGCGTCCCGGTACCCCGACTGGCTGCCCGCCAGCACCAGGCCGCCCAGGCGCGGCGGCCTCCTGACGCGCGCCTCGACCTGGGATCCGCCCGTGATCGACCCGCGGTTCACCCAGTCCGTCGGGCTCTTCCAGTTCGCCGGGCTCATCAACAACCGGCTCGTGCGCCATCCGTTCTCCGACGAGGCCACGAGTCCCAACGATCTCACCCTCAAGGGCGACCTCGCCGAGTCCTGGACGGCGAGCTCCGACCATCGCGTGTGGACGTTCACGCTGCGCCAGGGCGTGAAGTGGCAGAACGTGCCGCCGCTCAATGGACGAGAGCTGACCGCGGCCGACGTCAAGTACTGCTACGAGGCATATGCGAAGGAAGGCGTGCAGGCGTTCACGTTTCAGGAAATCGAAGGGATGGAGACGCCCGACAAGCACACGCTGCGGATCCATCTGAGGACGCCCAACACGCTGTTTGCCCACAACGTGGCCGAGCCGGTGGCGATCATCTTTCCGAAGGAAGTCCTCGAGGAGGACGGAGACCTCAAGAAGCGCATGATCGGCACCGGCCCGTACATCCTCAAGGAGCACACGCGCAAGGTGCGCATCGTGCTCCAGCGGAATCCCGACTACTGGGACAAGGGCCGCCCGCACGTCGACGAGTACACCATTCTCTCCACTCCGGACGACGCCACCCGCGTGGCGGCCTTCCGCACGGGGCAGAGCGACATCATCTGGCGCGCGAGCCTGAGCGACGTGGAGGTCATCCGCAAGAGCAACCCGGCGGTCCTCGTGCAGGCGTACGCGAACACCCTGGCGCCGTTCGGCCTCGCGCTCGCCCAGGATCGGCCGCCCTTCAACGACCTGAGGGTGCGGCGCGCCATCTCGATGGCCATCGACCGACAGACGCAGGTGAACACCGTGTTCGAGGGCCACGGCATCCTCGGCTGGGGTGTGCCGTACATCTACTATCAGGACACGCCGCCCACCGCGAAGGAGCTCGGTCCATGGTGGCAATTCCGTCCCGCCGAGGCCAAAAAGCTCCTCGCCGAGGCCGGCCATCCGAACGGCTTCGAGACGACGCTGTTTTACTACGAGTACTTCCCGCAGATGACCTCCCAGGTGCAGCTGGTGCAGAGCGACCTGAAGAAGAATCTCAACATCAACATCAAGATCACCAAGCTCGACTACACGAGCTATTACGGGCGCTACGTGGAGGGCAAGTGGGACGGCATGGCCTGGGGGTTCCAGTCGGGCCACGCGGTCGGGCTCGACGAGCGGACCTACATGTACATGCACTCGAAGTCCACGAAGAACTTCTTCCGGGTCAACGATCCCGTCATCGACGAGCTGACGACCAAGCTACGCCGCACGCCCGACCGTGCGGAGCAGCGCGCGACCGCCAAGAAGATCGTGGACCGAGAGCTCGACCAGGTCTTGAGGATGTGGATGCCGTACGACAACGGCTTCCTGGTCTTCCAGCCCCACATGCGCAACGTGGCGGCAGGAGCCCTGCGCCGCACCGACGGCTACGGGTCACCGACCCTCGCGAGGGCGTGGATCGACAAGTGAGGAGGTTGCGCTAGAGCGAGAAAGCTTCGGCGAAGCGGCGGTAGGACTCCAGCGGATCGCCGTATTTGCGATGGCCGGCGGTGTGCTGGGCGCTTGCCAGCAGCAGGCGCTCCCGGTCGGCGGCCTGGCTGCGCTGGTAATCCTCGAGCAGGCAGAGTCCCAGCTCCTGGTTGTGCGGATCGTTGCCGAGCTTGCACGCCGCCGTCGCCAGCGTCGTCACCAGCGGCGCCCGGTCGAAGCCCGCCGCAAGATAAGCCGCCGTGAGGGCGACGCCTTCGTCGGGGCGGAGCGCGAGCAGCGTCGTTTCCAGCCGCTCGAGCAGCGCACGCGCGC